>JAFTAC010000506.1 GCA_017458805.1 Victivallales bacterium
CTATCGTGCGCTGGCCGCTTCGCGGCCTTCGTAAAATACCCTTTAGGAAACTAAAGTATATAATTCCCAAAAAATTCACCTGGTGCAATTGGAGCCACTCCATACCTTGGTATAGTCCCACCCCACACCCCCCGCCCGGCCACCCTTACTTTACTTACTCGACAGCCTGATGTCAAGCGGGAAAAAAGCTTTTCAAAACAAATAGTGAAACGCTATATAATTCTATAGGAAGTTCCTGCCTGATTATAGAAATTCCGCCTGTGCAATCAAAGCAACTTCATACCTTGGATTTATCCCGCCTCACCCTGCATCATCGGCTGGCCGTCGCTGTACGCACCAGTCGAAAGCTCCAGGCGGCAGGCCTCGCGCGCAAGGCGTATGTATGGCTCGCTCTTCATGGTCGTTCTCTAGCACTCGAAGTCGGCGCACCTGCCGTAGCAGTCCAGGCGGATGTCCCGCAGGCGACAGGTGTTGCCGGCCTTCCAGAAGCGGCAGTTCTCGCACTGGCAGACAAGCCAGGTCTGGCAGCCTTCCACGGCTGGCGAGGATGACTGAGCGTCCGCAACAGGCGAACCAGCCGCCTGCGCGTCCGTCTCGCCCGCGTCCTGCGGCGCCGTCTTCCCCATTATGCCATAGTAGTCGCCCATGCTCGAATCCTGCCTTGTCGATGTGTTCCTTTACTAACCGCAGGTTTCGTCAACACGGGCGCAAAAAAAGCCCCGCACCAGCTACCAACTGGCGCGGGGCGAAGCCCAGGCGTATTGCCTCGTCATGGCATTTGGCTATTTGAAGTCGGCTAGTTATTCATCAGGAAAGTTCAGACCATTCTTGCGGTCGATTTCAGCTTGAACGCGCGGATCAACAAAATGGTATTTTGATTCAAAGCTACAATTATATGAACAAGATCTCGGCAGCTCTGCATTTCCATCAAAAACATCAAAGTCGGTAGTATTCAAACACACATGATCTGACGGGATGCCATCGCCGTCAGGAAAAGCCTTGCAATAACACCGGCGTGGCTTGAACGATGTGTCATAATTATGATAAAGATGATTCTAGAGGATTTCCGTATTTTGGGTTGTTGATTGTCTTGGGAGGCATAGCCATTTTTCTGCTTGTCTTCCATTCGGGAAAACAAGACACCAGGGGGGAGGCTCCTGCGTCTCCTGCAACTCCTGCGGAGATTTCCAGCCAATCAAGGCCAGCGTCCGCACGTGGCGGATGGCTCAAGCGCGCAAAACGGAAAAGAACAGCGGAAGAACAGGATGAAATCACCAGAAGGTAGTTAACAGCATCAAGTTTGTTGGGCCGTTTCGAGCAGGGGGGCGCAAAAGCGCCCTGGGGGTGCTTTTTGTCCAGTCCAAAGCTATGGTGTTTATTCATCAATGAGTCCTTGGAATTCGCACAATATCGGTTCAGTGAGGCACTACCGAAATAGTCGTAAAGGTTGTTGTTTTTCCTCGCCACTCGACTGGAAAAACTAGAAAAACATATTATCTTATCACGAAATATGCGCAGAAAATGTGTAATTAATCACATAATCCGCACAAAATAGGTGATAATATGATATCCAGAGCGATTTTTGACGAATTGAAGACATGGAAAGAGGCCACGGACAGGAAGCCTCTTTTGCTCAAAGGCGCACGCCAGATTGGCAAGACTTGGGCCATGGAGCATTTTGGGCAGGAAAACTTCGAGTTTACTGCGAGGTTTGACTTCGATGAGAAGCAGGAGCTACATGCTGTCTTCGAGCACACGCGAGATGTACAACGGCTACTGAAAGAGCTTGCGCTTTTTACTGATGTCCCGCTGGAAGCTGGGCGCACGTTGATTGTATTCGACGAGATTCAAGCCTGCGAGGCCGCGCTGAACAGCCTGAAGTACTTCTGCGAAAACCTGCCTGAGTTCCATGTCATGGCAGCTGGCTCGCTTCTTGGCGTGGCAGTGAAAAAGAAGAAGATGCAAGTTCCTGTGGGAAAGGTCACTATCCTCACCATGCGGCCCGTGACATTCTCTGAGTTTTTGCACACGTCAGACGAGCGTACCTGGCAGTATGTCAACGACTTGGACGAAATCGTGCATCTGCCTGAAATTGTATTAAGCCGCCTGGCACTTGAGTATCGGCGCTATCTTATCTGCGGGGGGATGCCAGAGGCGGCGATGGCCCTGCTGGAAGATCGTGGCACGGCGCAGGTTGATAAGATACTCCAAGACATCCTTGACCTATATGAGCTGGATTTTGCAAAGTACGCGGAGCCACGGGATATCCCACGTATCCACGCCATCTGGAACTCCCTCCCCTCCCAACTGACGAAGGAGAATAGAAAGTTTCTGTATAATGTCGTCAAGTCGGGTGCGCGTGCCAGAGAGTACGAGGACGCTCTGCTTTGGCTTGAAGAGGCTGGCATAGTACAGCGATGCTTTAACGTCACCCGCCCAGGGATACCATTGAGCGCCTACAGGGACATTGGCGCATTCAAGGTCTATGCCTGTGACTGTGGCCTATTACGCCGTCTCGCAAAGGTCTCGCCAGAAGTTATCCTTGGTGGCAATACAAACTACACGGAGTTCCGTGGCGCATTGGCAGAGAATGCGATACTCCAGTCGCTTCTCCCGCAATGCGATGATATCCCCTATTATTGGAGCGCAGAGGGGCGCGCAGAAGTCGATTTCCTGCTGCCGTTGCCAACAGAGGCTGTACCAGTGGAGGTCAAGTCGGAACGGCGAATCAGCGGCAAGAGTCTAGCCGTGTATGCCAAGAAATACCAGCCGCCGCACCGCATCCGCTTCTCCATGAACAATCTCCAGCAGAACTGCGGGCTTCTTAGCTGCCCGATTCCCCTAGCAGACTGGGCATTGAAACTGCTTGCACTCTGCCCACCTGCCGAGACGGTTCCCCCAAATGAAGCCATGGGATAAGGCAGTTATTTACGTTACTTCCCCAACTGGGGGGCCAATGCAGACACCCCCCTCGCCATCCGCAGGAACGGCAAGTTAGTTGCCAAAGTTCAGATGCACGCAGGCGAAGTCCGTGCCATTAGAATCACGCGAAAGTCGCAAAGGCTGTCATTTCTGGTTAATGAGCCAAATATGTTGCAGGGGCGCGGATGCATGGGGGGGCGGACCTTCCCAATGCTACGCGCACTCCCTGCGCTGGCCGCTTGCGCGGCCTTCAAAAACTACTCTCGTAGGGAACATAGTTTTCTGTTTTTTTGCCCATCGAGAGGAATCACTCTACTGCGCATCCGCTTCGGGCACAGGCTGGTAGATGAAATACCCCTGCCCAGCCTCCAGGTGATAGAGGCCATCGGCATCGGGTTCAAGCAGCAGCCATTCGCCTTCGCTGAACCTCCAGACCGTGCAGATGCCATTGACTGTTGCATCCGTCTCCGTAGCGCCGACCAAGTTCCAGCCTACGTGAAGCTCCATCGACTGTTGCATGCGCGTCCCAGAGGGCAGCAGGTCAAAAGAGTGCGTGTCGTTGCCAGGCTGGAAAACCCAATACGCCTTGCCTGGCTCCAGCGCACCTGCCTTCACGTAGCCTCCGTCCTGGAGGGCAAAGAGATTGTGCCGCGTCACCTGCCTGGCCGTATAGGCATCGGGTTCAAAGGGCACGGAGACCATGTTCCAGCCAGGCATGAGCTCATAGCGGACGCGTCCTCCCAGCTCGAAGCCCCAGACAGGGCTTTGCGTCACATTCCCCTCGGCGTCCGTCGTCGCCACCCGCCAGAAGTAGGTCGTGCCCTCCGCCAGGTTCGACGGAATCCGCCAGCGGCTCTCCGCCAGCGCTCCCGAGGCTGCAGCGGCCACCGCGTTCTCGCTCTCCGCATCGGGGTCACCGCTCCAAACCGACACCTCGTAGCTCGCGCCATCCACGCCGTCCCAGGTCAAAACGCCCGTCTCGGCAAGCGTCTCCTCCGCATTCACCCAGTTGAACCAGGCAGGCGAGGTCGTGATGGGGGCATTCTTGTCGAAGACGATGGTGGCCTCGGCGGGAATCATCACACCGTCAGGCGCGTCCTCCTTCACCTTCACGCGGAAGGTGAAGTGCCCTTCGCCCGCGTGAGTATCGTCGTTCGGCGGCAGGAAGCCCGCATAGACGCTTTCGGGCCAGTAGCCATACGCCTGGCGCGTCTTGTCATACGAGCGCAGGTAGAGCTCGAACCTGCCTGTGGCCTCGTCCAGGCTCGCCGTCATCTTCACCTGATAGTCCGCGCCATTTTGCGCCACTGTCGCCGTGCCGCGCCTCTTCCCCTTCAGCTCCAGCTGAATCTGGTTGTTGAAGGCAATCTCCCCAAGCTCCAGCGTACTCCAGTCCAGATGCTCCGACAGCTGCTGCGTCACCAGAACCTCCTGCGCCGCCGCGCTCGCCGTCGATTTGTTCTCGAAATAGACCGTGTACTCCACCCACTCCCCAGGCCTCACAAACCGCTGCGTCGCATTGTCCCCATACCCGACCATCCCCGCTATCTCGTTCGGGTCGCAGGACTGCTGGGACTTTCCTGTGTACGTTTGTGTGGACGGACCGCCAGGCGGAGGCGTACTTTCGTCTCCAACGATGACATACTTTTGCGTTTTCTGGAAACTAGGCAAGGTTGTAATTCCCAAAAACGTGGGACTATCCATATCAATTCCCAAGGTGCAATAATAGTACCCCTCTTTATTATATATATGCACTGGTCTATTTTCTTTTGAGTTGCCTTCTCCTTCTCCAAATGTCCAAGAATATCCTTTTACCTTCGGTGTTGGCTCAAAAAGCCTGACTTCATTTTTTTTCATGACAGGAATACCGTTTTCGTTTCTTTCAATTACGTTTGTGTATAAAATATTCTTTGAATCAATGATTTTGTGTTCTCCTGGAATAAAAGATACGCTCAATGGGGCTTCACCCTGCGATGGCTCCATCTCAAATTCAGGCTCTGGCGTTTCATAATGAAGATAAAGAAGATTAAAGCCAGCCCAGCCCAAATCTTTGAAATCCAGCGTCCCACCCAATAATTTGATGTCGCGCCAATTATTGTACCATTTTGAATCTTGATTGTTGAATCGGGTATTTGCCGTTTCCCAATCTTCTTTCCATTTATCCCTATCCTCTTGTGTGAAAAAGATATTCCCTGTATTCTTTCCAGAAAGCTGCCCTTGAGTCAAAGCATCCTGGAGTTTAATATCTCTGACCTTATCGTCTCCATAAGGATCCAAATCAATCAAATACCCTGTGGCGAATCCATTGACCCCTATATTTGCATGTAAAGCAGTTGGACGATCCCGGCCTGCCTCTAAACTGACTTCCGCGCCTAAATCAAGACCAATTGCACCTGAAATCACTTTCGCCAGAGTCACCCTTACAGTCGGCTTGACATGGATTTCCGCGCCGATTTTCCCATGGAGACTGGAATTCAGCATATTATCAATGCTTGTTGAAATTGGAATATCTTCAAAACGGTCTTCCAAAACATTATACGACATTTCAATCTTCGAGTCAATGTTATTGAGGATGGCAAGCGGCAACCCAATTCCAGGGGTTAATAAATCTACCACGGTATTCAACGGCCTTGGTGCATAACATGATATATGCATGATGCTCTTGCGCGAAAAATAATAATCCTTTGTTATGGTGGCACCTAACTCTGCATATATTGATGGTTCTATGTCAATATAAAATCTAACATCCCAGGGAATCGGGACAGGTCCTGCCATAATCACACCTCCCATCTTTGGTCCACGCCACCTTGGAACTTCAATGTCCTTGCTAAACTTTTTGTTGAACTCCATGATAAGTTTAGGTTTCAACTCCAAATCAACGCGCAAATCAACAGCAAAACGCAATTCTTTCAAACTTATATAGCCAACCAGCGTCCCTTCAACAGGATCCACATCAATATCTAGTCCAGACTCCACAGTAATCTTTCCCGCATCACTTTTAAAAATGTCAAAAGATGGTGTGAAACTTAATCTTCCACGGGTTGCTTCAGCCAAATCATCCTGGTTCTGTTCCATGAAATCATCTTGCGTCATGGTGAAAGGGATTTTAAAGAAACATGTCAGAAAAACATCTTGAAGTCCACCTCGTAATGTCTTAAGTTTCCAATTATCGCCTTCGACTTGGCACGTGTTCACAACCAAGATATCACTGCCGTCCTCATCGAATTCCCCTACAAGGACTGCACCAGCCTGAATTATATCCGAACTTCCGCCTTGCAATGTCAATTCCAGTGAATTTGCATCAAAACTTACCACTGTAATTTCCGGATGGTCTTTCAACAAAACAACACTGTCACGCATTATGTTTTCCACAGGAGACCTGACAACCACACAAGCTGGCTTACTAGTAGTTTTTGTAGTTCCATCTGCGTATTGGATTGTGAGGAATACCTCATAATCTCCCTCTTCATTGTACGTGTGCGAGGGTTCGGCCAATCTACTGTCAATTACCCCATCCCCGTTAAAGTCCCAAGCAAATCCAACGGCATTCTCACCTATCTTTTTATAATCCGGAACAAAAGATGCGGTATGCGGCGTGACACCCAACGACGACATCGTATAGAAGAATTCTGATTCTTCAGCCTCCAAATCACAGTGAGTCCAGCTTCCCTTTTCAATAGTTACAACTGCCCCTTTTCTGGAAACATAGTCATTCGATCTGAAAGAGACTGAATACGTTCCAACAGCCAATGCGTTCATTCTATATGTCCCGTCTTCTGATAATGGAACCTCAAACGCAAAACCATTCTCACTTTCCGCCTCAACAATACCCGAACTCAGTATAGTGCGGCCATCGACAGTAGTCACTTTACCATAGACTCCTCCGCCCAATGTCGGCTTTAAAACTACACTCTTTGCTTCCTCCCCTAAATTCAAATCTAACTTACCTCCTATTGCACCTATGTACATATTTGCACAGGAAGTTCCAATCACATATTTGCCAGGCATGATGCCTTTCAATACAAACTCCCCATTCTCATCTGAAACTGTTTTAAACTCGCTTCCTTGGCTATCTGTACTTGCAATGTTGACTGGTATCCCTTCCAAGGGCATCTCTGTTACTGAATCAATCACACATCCGGAGACAGAGGCGTATGGGAAACATGTAACTAACACTTCATTTATATCCTTTTGATCACAAATAATAAATGATAAATTGTTGTTTATCTGTGCATCTTTGACACCCAATTCATACTCTTCGTCAGTTAGATTCTCTAGCTGGAAATAACCATTTTCATCTGTAATTGTGGAGTAATAACTATCTGTTTCCTTACCAGTGACAGCTATCAGTGCATCGCCAATAGGCTTTCCATTATTCCCATTCCTTAAAATACCAGAAATGGCAGCGATGGGCAATTCTCGTTTTTGTCTCAAAGCAAAACGCTGAATAACCTTGCTGTCATATTCTTCATGTCCACGCAAGTTCAAGCGCGTAGTAGCATTCGACATCAACTGCCTATAATCGTCCATATCATCAAATCCATCGGGAAGATTATCTGTGTAGTTGTCCTCCAATGTCTTAAGATTAAGAACATAGTTTCCAGTTAAAGTAAAGATAAATGGAATCCGATTCTCTTCCCCTGCTCTTAATATTCCTGCTGTTTTTTTATCACCAATACCTGCAATAAACAAGGACTCCCCAGTAAAGTCATCGTCTAATGACAAGGCTGTTTTGGTGTTCCCGTTGCAGCTCACCTCGAAGAGGGGCATGGTCATGTCGGCGTCGCCGCTGTTGCGGTAGCAGAGCCAGGCTGTGTAGATGCGCCCGTCGCGGACGTTGGCGGGAGTCTCCAGCCACGCCTCCAGCTTCGGGCCGACGCCGTCCGCCTTGACCGTGATTTTACTGGCAAGCGCCGCTGTCTTGCCATTTTCCGCCACAGAGAGCGTGTAGCTGCCAGGCGCAAGACCATCAACGGCGAACTGCACCGAGGCCACGAGGCCGTTCTCCAGGGCAACTGTCTCGCCCGTCACCGCCACAGAGCCCATCTTGAGCGTGAACACGCTCTCCTTCGAGAGCCCCGTGCCGATGACGCGCATGGTCGCGCTGCCACGGTTCAGTATTTGTGCGGGCATCGCCTCCAGAAGCGACAGCGATGCCGCCGCCACGGAGACCGTCGCCGTGGCGGCGGTCTCGCCGCCGTTGACCAGCGTGATGTAGCTGGCCTCCGCTGCTGGCATCGTCAGCAGGAGCCTCCCGTCAGAGAGGCGTACCGCCGCCGAATCCGACGATTCCGCCGAAGGCAGGTAGCCCGCCGCCGCAAACGCCTCCATCGTCGCGCCCGCAGGCACGGCAACCGTGACCACCCGCGCCGCCTCCGAACTTGGCAGCGAGAAGCCGATTTCGCCCCGCACAGGCACGGCAAAGCGGTTGTTTCCTGCCGACCAGACGGGCAGCATAACCGCCAACGTTTCCTCCGAGAACGCCTGGTTGTCGGCACGTTTCACCTCATAGACATCGCGGTAGCTGTTTGTGGTGACACCGATGCGCCAGTTGCCTGACTTCAATGGCGGCAGCATGAACTGCGCCGTCACCTCGCGGTTCGCCAATGGTTCCAGAGTCCCTGTTACAGTGTATTCGCCAAGCTCGACCACCTGTCCTCCAAGGGATTCATCGGCCCCTTGCAGAAAGACGACATCCCGCCAAGGACCAGCCGCCTCCGTATTCCCCACGTTCGCCACCGTCCACTTGATGGTAATCCTCTCGCCCGAAGCCGCCTCCACTGACCCTGTCACCTCGGCGACGGTCAAGTTGGCGCAGGCCCCCGTGTAGCTGCCAGGCATCTCGAAGATGCCGATGTCGGGGCACACGCCGTCCGCATTCGGTTTCCCGCAGTCCGCCACCTTCACCACATCCATGCGCGGCTTCCCCCAGTAGTCAGTTGCAGGGGCAACAGTTCCGTCGCCCGCGTCAATGCACGGACTCCCCGCCTTCAAGCTGAAGTCGCCGTTTTCGGGGTCCGTGAACAAGGGGTCCGCCCACCTGTTGCCGTTGGAGCCGCATTTGCTGTAGGATTGCGCACCATAGCCTGGCGGATTGTAGAAGACACAGTTCTGGAAGGAACTGGAATCGCCACTTTGGTCCGTAAATGTCATCACACGATAGAAGATGCAGTTGGTGAAATACTTGTTATGGGAACGGCATCCTACTGTGACATCCGTGATGATGCAGTTAATCATCCTCGTGCCCGAACCGCCATAGTAGCCAAAGCCCATGGAGGCATCGCGGAAAATGGAGTTATGCGCCGTGAAACTTCCGCTGTTCATGCGGACACATTCATAGACGGAAGCCTCTATCACGCCATTGTCGAACGTAACGGTTCCTCCAGAGCCCTGGATGGCCCCTCGATCGCTGTTGTTGTTTAGATAGGCAATCGTCACATAGTTCATATTGACGGTACCGCCAGCCTCGATTCTCCCCCAATCTCCTGGCTGGGGCGTGGTCTTTGCCTCATCGCCGTTGGTGTCGCCCCCGTGGGCGTCATCCTTGATGGAGGTGAAGACGATGGGCTGGGCGCGGTTGCCGATGGCCTCCAAAGTTCCGCCCGACTGCACGGTGATGGAGAGCCCCCCATTCATCTTCACAATCGCGCCTGGCTGGACGATGAGCCTGCCCCCCGAGGCGATGGTGATGTTCCCCGTTACCTTGTGGACACGATTGCCCGCCAGGGTGGTCGTGCCCGAAATGGTGCCGCCCGCGAAGGTCAAGGTGATATAGCGCAGCTCGCAGTCGGCGGCGGGTGAAAAGCCCGTCAGCTTATAGGCATCGTGAACGGGAACGGTGGCATCGCCGTCGCCATTCGTGTCACCACCCGCCTCCTCGCTGTCATCGGCGATGTGGGTGAAAAGCGCGCCGTTGGCGACAATGTTCCCGCCGTTGACCTTGAGCTCCGCGTTTGTCGCCAGCTTCACGATGGCGCCAGGCTGAATCGTCAGCGTCACGCCGCTGCCAACCGTCAACGTACCGTAGATGTGGTTGACGCTTCCCGCCGCCCACGTGGTATTCACAGGCAGGTTCGCGGAATAGCGCACATCGCACTCCGTCATGGTGCGCGTCCCTTTGCCAGTGAAAGAATAGACGCCGTAGGCAAGTGCCCCGTTCTCGCCGTTCATGTCCATATCGCCGCCAACGCTGTCATCCTCGATGGAGGTGAATGTGGCCCCTGTTGCCACGAGGGTGCCATCGGTCTGGAGGCCCGTCGCCTCGCAGAACTTCACAATGGTGCCCTCTTCGATGGTCAGCGTAACGCCCTCGGGGATGCGCACCCAGTTGCGCACGATGTGGATGCTGTCGGAACTCCAGGTCTCGTCTGCCTCCAATGCCCCGCCGTGGATGGCGACGGCGGTGTTGTTCAGCGCAAGAAGCTCCACACTGGCGGTGGTACTCCCCTCGTTCAGGGCAAAGGTGCGCCAGCCGTTCGTGAGAGCCGTCGAATCAAACAACGGCTCCGCCACGCTCCAGCCGCTGGCAGATGCGCCGTCAATGGTCAGTTTTGCGTTTGGATTCGCCTTCTCCGCAACAGGCGATATCCGCTCGGTGCCATTCAGCAGCCGCCCGCCTACCGATGTGCGCACATCCACGCGCACACGCCCCGACGTCAACGTGTCCTCGGACATCTCGCTCCAAGCACACATCACCCCAAACGTTACCAGAATCCCCAAAAACAGTCGTTTCATCGTTCTTGTCCTTGATTATTTGTAATGTGTTGTGTTTTCATTACTTGGTTATAATGCTGTCGCCGTGCCAGACAACAGGGCTATTGCCTTGCCACAACGGGGGTAACGACGACGTCATCGTCGTCGCCGTTCAAAACCACAAAGCTGAACAACGCCACTTGTGTGCGACACTGCCGTGTTCCTAGCTAAGCACAACACAGTGGTGGCGCAGCGCGACGACGAGACATCGTCGTTACCCCCGCTGTCGCGCCGCACAACTCTGCTGTTATGCACGGTTCTCCGACGACGAGACGTCGTCGTTACATCCGATGTCGCACGCACAACTCTGCTGTTATGCATGGTTCTCCGACGGCGAGGGTGCCGTCGCTACCCCCGCCCCCTCCAGCGGAAGGTGTCAGCATGCTTGATGAAAGCGGTCAGGGCGGTCATGCGCACCTGGTAGTGCGCCTCCGTGCATCTCCCTTCGGCAAGCAGCCTGTCCAGCAACCTGCTTTTCCGAAGATAGCGGATTTTGCTACGGTGGTTCAGCAGACGGAAGCCAGGAAAAACCCGATAGCCAAGAAACTCTACGCCATGCCCGACAGGCTGCAGACTCCCGCCCCCCTTGATGGTCAGACGCAGCCTGTCCGCCAGAAACCTGGCGGAATCAGCTTTCAGGCAACGGAGGTCATCCCGCTGCCCGAAAACCAGCATGTCATCCATATAGCGCACATACTTTCGTCCAGTCCTCTCCCCCGCCCAGCGGTCAAAAGCATCCAAGTAGAGGTTGGCGAAGTACTGGCTCGTCAAGTTCCCGATGGGAATCCCCTTTCCTGGCTTGGTCGAGTAGGAACCTAACAAGGCCTCAAAAAGGGCCAACATCCGTCCATCCTTGATTTTGCGCCTTAGGATTTCAAGCAGTATCCCCTGGTCGATGCTGTCGAAATAGCTCTTTATGTCCAGCTTCAGGCACCAGGGTGTCTGCCGCGCGAAATCCTCCGCGCGCTCGACGGCCTTCAGCTGCCCCTTCCCCTTTCGGCATGCGTAGCTGTCATCAATCAGGGCATTCTCCAGACGCCATCCGCACACGTTGATGACGGCGTGGTGGATGACACGCTCACGAATGCACGCCGCGTAAATCGTCCGTTCCTTCGGGTCATGGACCTGAAAGACATTGTAGTCGCCAAAGCGGAACTCTCCCCTCCGCAACTCCTCTCCCAGACGATTCAGGCGCACCTCTAGGCTTTCGCTCCAGTCGCGCATGTCCTCCCGCCATCGCTTCCCTCTCTGGACTTTTGAGAAGGCAAGCGCCAGGTTGGGGTAGCTGCAAAGCTCTTCGTAGATGTTCCCAAGACGCTGCATCTACTGTTCTTCTCCTTTCCCTGCATCCATGGCCACCTGCCTCTCCCCCTTGTCTGAAAAGAGCTCCTTCAGAATCGGCAGCAGTTGTGGCGCAAACTTCTCCAGCCTCGCCTTCCCCACATCCCTTATCCCCTTCATGGCCTCAAGCGTCGTCACCCGCCCCTTGACCATCTCACCGAGCTGGTCATTCGTGAAAACCACAAATGGCTTGACATGCTCCTGCTCCGCCAGCTGGTTCCGAAGGTCGCGCAGACGATTGAACTGCTCGCGCTGCGTGGAATCCAGGCTGCTCCAGACATCCGCTTTCGCCTCCGAATTCGGTGCGGCAGTGGCAGTGGTTCCATTTTGGACATACTCCAGGCAAAACATCATATAGGGGATGCCATCACGGCTCACCAGATGCTGTTGCTTGGAGACAATCACGTGTGTCGCCATGAACTTGTTCACACGCTCAAGGCTGTCCCCGCCATTGGGAAGCTCCACGCAAAATATCTCGAATGCCATTGGATTGTCCTCGATTTTAGCTGTTCTAGAGCTTCTAGAGCTTCTAGAGATTCTAGAGATTCTAGAGATTCTAGAGCTTCTAGAGCTTCTAGAATAGCAAACTGGAACAGACACACTGAATATGACCACTAGAAACCTGCTTCTACTCGTTCTTCTTTTTGCCACCGCATCCCTCTTGGCGGAGATGGAGCTGCCCAAAATCTCGTTGTTCGAGACGCATAGCAACGTCTATC
>JAFTAC010000507.1 GCA_017458805.1 Victivallales bacterium
AACATGACCGAACTTGCCACCAGTTATGTTCTCATGGCACTGGGTAATTTGTGAGGCAAGTCATTATTTTGTAACTAGCGGATTGACTAACGACAAAAGCGGATTATATTATATAATCACTTTTTTACAGCAGATAGCTTGGCCGTCTTGCGTTTCACGCGGGCGCCTGGCGGTCGAAGTTTGTTTTCATAGGAGTTTGAACAAGAAATGTACGCACTCATCAAGACCAGTGGTAAGCAGTACAAGGTCGAGGTCGGAACCGTTCTGGAGCTCGATCGCATCGCTGCAGAAGTCGGCTCCACCATTGAACTGAACGAGAACGTTCTCATGGTTGGAGACGGGGACAAAGTGACGATTGGCACGCCTCTCGTGGCGGGCGCCTCCGTGACCCTTGAGGTCAAAGAGCATCTTCGTGGACCGAAGCTCATCGTCTTCAAGATGAAGCGCCGCAAACGCTACCGCGTCAAGAAAGGCCATCGCCAGGAGCTGACCAAGGTCGAAGTCAAGGACATCAAGTTCTAAGGTAAGGGTCTTTGGGTTCGGTTATAATGCGCGAGGCCGACGGTTTTTCCGTTGTCTGTCGCGCATTTTTTGTTTTTTCTGTTGCGTTTTTTGAGGATTGATTGTGACGATGCAGAATGCGTTAGATATTCTTCGCGAAAGAGGTTTTTTATACCAGTTGACGGATGAAGAGGCGATGTCCAAGCGGATGTCGCAGGGTCCCATCACCTTCTATACAGGGTTCGATCCCACGGGGAACAGCCTGCACATCGGGCATCTTCTTCCCGTGATGGCCATGCGCTGGCTCCAGAAGTGCGGAAACCGTCCTCTGGTTCTGGTAGGCGGCGGCACGGCGATGGTCGGCGATCCCTCTGGCAAGACCGAGGCGCGCCCCATCAGCACAGTCGAGACCATTGATGCGAATGTCGTGGCTCTGAAGGCACAACTAGGGCGTTTTCTGGACTTCTCCGAGGGCAAGGCCCTTATAGTCAACAACGCCGACTGGCTGCGCGGACTGAAGCTCATCGACTTTCTGCGGGACATCGGCAGTCTCTTCAGTGTTCCGCGCATGCTGACGGCGGAATCCGTGAAGATTCGCCTGGAGACCACGCTCTCCTTCCTGGAGTTCAGCTATCCTCTGCTCCAGTCATACGACTTCTACTACCTTTGCCAGAACTATGGCTGCGAGTTCCAGTTTGGCGGCCAGGACCAATGGGGCAACATCGTCGCGGGCGTTGAACTCACGCGCAGGAAGCTCGGCAAGGAGGTCTTTGGCGCCACCTATCCGCTGCTGCTAAAGAGCGACGGCACCAAGTTCGGCAAGACCGCGGGCGGCGCCGTCTGGCTGGATGCCAACAAGACGGCCCCCTTCGACTACTACCAGTTCTGGCGCAACGTCAATGATTCGGACGTGCAGAAGCTGCTGGGCTATTTCACCGCTCTGCCTATGGATGAAATCAAGGGCATCGTGGAAAGCGGCAACATCAACCGTGCCAAGGAGATACTTGGCTACGAGGCGACTGCTCTGGCGCACGGCCACGAGGTCGCCATGAAGGCGTTTGTCGCTGCTGGCAACGAGTTCGGCTTCGCCGACCCCGAGTTCAAGGTTAAGACCACGAGCCGCATCGTCGAATCCGCCAAGATTGACTTGACGGAGGACATTCCGACGTTGGAACTGACCAAGGAAGAGCTGGGGGAGGGCATTGGCCTTCTGAACCTGATGGTGAAGGCGGGGCTTTGCGGCTCCAACAGCGACGCTCGCCGCCTCATCAAGGGTGGGGCATGCTCCATCGATGATGCGAAGATTGCCGACGAGAAGATGGTCATCACGGCAGAGGTCTTCGCCAAGGGGCCCATCACCCTGAAGGCTGGCAAGAAGAACCGCAAGAGAGTGAAACTGCTCTGAGAAGGAGTTTGGATATGAAGATAGATTCACGGGCTGTCATTGCAGAAGGCGCGAAGATTGGCGCCAATGTGGAGATTGGGCCATACGCGGTCATTGATGCCGATGTGACGATTGGCGACGGCTGCAAAATTGGTCCGCACGCCTACATCACGGGCATCACCACGCTGGGCGAAGGGACGCAGGTACATGCGGGGGCCGTCATCGGCGACGCCCCGCAGGATGTCCACTACAACGACGAACCGAGCTATGTCGATATCGGCAAGAACTGCGTCATCCGCGAATACGTGACCGTTCACCGTGGCACGGAGGAAGGCAGCCATACCGTCGTCGGCAACAATGTGATGCTGATGGCCTTCTCGCACCTGGGGCACAACTGCGTCATCGAGGATGGCGTGATTGTGGCAAACGCCAGTCTGCTGGCGGGGCGTGTGACCGTGGGCGCGAAAGCCTTTGTGAGCGCAGGTGTGATGGTGCATCAGTTCGTCCGAATTGGACGCCTGGCCATGATTGGCGGCGGCAACCACATCGCGCAGGATGTGCCGCCTTTTTGCATGCTTCAGGATGAGGAAGTTCAAGGACCGAACATTGTCGGTCTGCGCCGCAGCGGCATGGAGGAGGAGGCTCGCACTGCCCTCCGCTCTGCCATCAAGACCTACTTCTGCTATGGATTGCCCCGCCAGGAGGCATGCGACCGCATCCGCGCCGAAGTGACCATCACCCCCGAGGTCCAGGAATTCATCGATTTCGTCATGTCCACCAAGCGAGGTGTCTGCCCTGGCCACAAGCTGGGAGAGAATCTCTAGAATCTCTAGAGAAGAATTGCGATGCAAAGAACTAGGTACTACCAATAATTCGTTTATCTGATTCGTTTCATACAATAGTTGATTCTGTTTTCAATTTTACATCACTTTTACTTTTAGGAGATTACCCCATGAAAAAGAGATTCACCTTGATTGAGTTGCTGGTGGTCATTGGTATCATCGCGATTCTGGCCGCCATGCTGATGCCCGCCTTGTCCAAGGCGAAGGAAAAGGCAAACCAGGCCGACTGCATGAATAACATGAAGCAGATCAGCACCACCCTGATGATGTACTCCAACGACTTCAAGAACATGTTTACCGTCGGTATTGATGAGAACGGCATCCAGGACGAGGACAATCCCCACAACTCCGCTGGCTTGGCAAACCTGCTCTACTGCGAGTACCTGAATTCCCCGAAGACCTTTGTCTGCCGCAGCACCAAGCATAAAGCGGCTGCTGTTAAAGATGGTTGGAAGTCTGTTGCCAAAAACACGGATTCTGATGATGGCAAAGGTGCTAGCGACGAGTACAACAGCTATCTTTACATTGGCGGCCTCTGCACTACCGAGGTAACTTCCGAGCACGGCATTGCCCGTGACAAAGGCAAGGGCAACAAGGGCAACCACAAGCAGTATGGCAATGTCCTCTTTGGCGATGGACATGTCGAAGGCATCACGGGGACCAAGAACACCAATTGGGAAGATAAGGACAGTGGTTTCAATATGAATCCGTATGACTCTGATGACTTCACGCTGGACAAGCAGAATTCCCTTTGGCCGACCTCAAGTAATTGATTTTTCCCTGACATAATGCAGCATTCCATTTGCATACCTGGGGTGCCTCCAGTGGATGTCAGTGAGCTGTACCGAATCATTGACACGGAGGCGTTCCAGGCACTGCGGGAACGCAAGCAGCTTGGTGTGAACAGCCTGGTTTTCCCCGGGGCTGTTCACACTCGTTTTGAGCACAGTATAGGCGTGCTCTCTTTGGCGCAGCGACTGTGCAGAATCCATGGTATCACGGGGAATGACGCAAGGCACATTCAGGCCTTTGCGCTTTTGCACGACATCGGTCATGGTCCCTTTTCGCACCAGACGGAACCTGTCCTGCAGGGCAGCCACCACAAGCAGGGGCTGAAAATCATCGCTAAGATGGCATACATTCTGGAGAGCCTGGGCATCGATCCGCTCCGTATCTGCAACATGCTCCAGGGCGACGACCCGATGGCCGCCTGGATTAGCGATCGCAATTTGGGCGCGGACAAGCTGGACTACCTTTCGCGCGACGCCCTTCACATTGGCTTTTTTGGCACGCCTGACATCGAGCGCATCCAGTACTACACCGTCATGACAGACGACGGCCTTGCCATCGAAGACAAGTTTGTGGAGGATGCCAAGCAGCTTCAGAAGTACTACACCTACCTGCATCAGCACGGCTATTTGAACAAGACAGCTCTCATTGCGCAGAGAATGCTCCAGCGTGCCTGCCAGGAACGGCTCAAACTGGATCCTGGACAGCATGATGCATGCTGGCAGTTCACGGATGCGGAACTTCTCTCCTTTCTTTCAGACGGAACGTCACCGCTGGCAACGCAACTCACAAACCTAATCAAGCACCGTCGTTTGTATCGTAGTTTTCTGGTCATCAAGCCCGATGGCTACGCCTATATGGAGCGTGAGTCCAACAAGCCCATCCAAGTGCGCGAGTGGGACGAAAAACGCCTTGCCGCCTTCTGCGAGAAATGCAGCGACCTTGACTATCTCTCGCATCTGGAGGACGAGCTTGCAGCCACTTGCGGGCTTCCGCCAGGCAGCGTGCTTTTTGCGGCCATGCCCTATTTCAGCAAGTTGATACCGAAGAACTTACGCGTCCACTGCGAAGGACGCGACGATTACTGGCTTTTCGAGAAGGACAGCGCTCACTGCAGCTCCCTCGCCAGCGACTACCTGCGCACTTTCGCCGTGCGACTGGCATGCCCGTTGGAGCACCGAGAACGGCTTGCTTCCCTGAACCTTGAACTCTAACGACCCCCCTTCAAAACGAAAGTGTGGAATTATGTTGAGCATAACAATGACATTGGAGCGTGGGCCGCGCAAGCGGCCAGCGCACGGAGTGCGCGACAATCGTAGCCCAATGCAAGCGCCCGTAGGGCGCGCAGCATTGGGGAAGCCCACCCCAGTGTTTAGCGCCCGTAGGGCGCAACAAAAGGACGAGCTAATTAATAGCACATTGGTATAAATACAGGAGAACCCATTATGAAGAAAATGTTGGGCTTTTGCATCTTCCTTCTTGTAATCGGCAATTTGGCTGCGGCGCAACCAGAGAAGGTGGCGCAGGTGGAGCGTGGCGAATTGAAGGAAGCATACGCCTCCTGGTGGGGATTCAACGCAGAGGATTCCACGGAGGCACTTCAGGCAGCTGTCGCCTCCAAGGTGCCGAAGCTCATCATCGACAAGATGCCCTCGCCGTGGATACTGGGGAAGACGCTGAGGCTTGTCTCCAACCAGGAAATCGTCTTCGAGGAAGGCGTGGAGTTGCTGGCGAAGAAAGGCGCCTTCAAAAAGAAGACTGATGTCCTAGTTGAACTGGCGCTTCTAGAGAATGTCACGCTGCGTGGCGAAGGCAAGGGCGCAACCCTGCGGATGCGCAAGGCGGACTATCACTCTGACGAATACCAGAAGGCGGAATGGCGCCACGCCATTAGCTTGAAAAGCAGCCGAAACATCAATATCCTCAACTTGAGCCTTGTTGAATCAGGTGGCGACGGCATCTATTTGGGCATCGCCAAGCAGGGTGTCATCCCGACGGACATCGTCATAAAAGATGTCGTCTGCGACGGGAACAACCGCCAAGGCATCAGCATCATCGCGGGCATCAACGTACTCATTGAGAACACGAAGCTTATCAATACGAAGGGCACGGCTCCTGAGGCGGGCATCGACTTCGAACCCAACCGCAACAACGAACCAATCCGCAACATTGTCATGCGCAAGTGCTTCTTGGCCAACAATGCAGGTCATGGAATCCACTTCTGGATCGGGAAAATGGACTCCAGTGTCAGCCCTCTGGACGTGGTCATCGAGGACTGTGTCTCACAGGATGCAGGGCAGGCCTGCTTCTCTCTGTGCGCAACCAATGGCCCCGGAAAGACGTTGCAGGGCAGGGTGCTGGTGAAAAACTGCATCTTCGAGAACGGTCAGTTCCCCGTCAGGTTCCGCGGCACAAGCAATATCGGCTTCAAGACCACCTTTGAGAACGTGGTGATGAAGAACATGTCCCAGAAGAATCCGAAGGTGTCACCCATCGTCATTCAAGGTGATGCACGCGATGAAGAGCCATCGGGAAACATCCACTTCCAGAATGTGCGCCTCTACGACAACATGGAGCGCGAACCGCTGGCTGTGACCCCGAATGGACAGGTTGGGGGGCTGGACAATATCTCTGGCTCCATCGTCTGCGTCACAGAACAGGGCGAGCGAGAGTTTAAGCTCACAAACGAGTGGGCGAAGGCGAACTATCCCGTCCGCAGCCTCTTTACTCCCCCGCCATACGATATGTCAGGCGTGAAGCTGGTTCCTCTGGGCAACGACCAGAAGATGACCGATTTCTCCAAGATTCCTTTGCGTCATACGGGCAAATACCTTCTCTATGCGAACCAGGGGGATGAGATTCGCTTCACCCTCAACTATGGTCAACTGGGCAGATACGAAGGCACGGAGGCGGCGGTCACTTGTACGCTTCCCTCTGGCAAGGAGATGCCTTTGGAACCAATCCCCTTCAAGACGAACAAGGACTACTGCATCGAAAAGGCCCCAGAAACAGGGCTTTATACAGTTGCAGTGAAGAGTAACCAGAACTTGAGCAGCATGGTGCGCTGCAACCGCCCGCTTGTCATCGAGGCAAATGGCAGGGGCACCGACTTCTGCACGGGCAAAGGGGACATCTTCTTCTACGTTCCCCCGAAGACACCCTCCTTCTGTGTGAACTTCTGGGGTGAAGGGGCGGAGGGGCTCAAGGTGACCATCTTTGACATGGAAGGCAAGCAGCTCTGGCAGAAGGACGACATCTCCCTCATTGAACAGTTCCATGATGACGGAGAACTTGCTCAGAAGGGCGGCATCTTCCACGTCCGCATCGAGGCTCCCACCCACCTCGCCACCATCGAAGACTACAGTATCCGCA
>JAFTAC010000508.1 GCA_017458805.1 Victivallales bacterium
GGCTTCATGTCCCTGAAGAGGTAGCCCTTGCGGTAGATGTGCTGCTCGGCGGCAAGAATGTGCATCGTCATGGGCACCACCTCTGCGGGTGGCATCTTGGTGAGGCGCGCGATGCGCTTGTCGAGCCCCTCGCCTGTGATGTAGGGCATGACCGTGAAGTACTCGTCGTCCATATAGCCGCTGTCAAAGCATGCGGCAAGGTATTCGGAGTCGTTGAAGTGGGAACTGACCTCGGCCTCGTTGAGCAGGGCGTGGATGTTGGATGGGGTGTCCCGTGCCTTGCGTGCCAGCAGTTTCATGGCCAGCACCTTGCCAGGGAAACGGCGCGAAACCGTCTTATAGACGCTTCCCATGCCGCCGCCTCCGCCTGGTTCGTATAGATAGTAATCCCCCATTTTGCGGGGCATAAAGTATTGGTTGCCGCAGTGGGGGCAGTCGTGCATCTCAAGGGATGCGACGCCCTCCATCGGGATGTCCTGGCCGCAGTAGGGGCATGGCAGGGCACCCACACGCCAGGCCGTGTCCAGGTCATCCAAATGAACTGAACTGCCAGGGATTGCCTGGTTCTTGTTCTTGGCACTCATCCTGCTGTCTCCTTTTCTTTTCGCCGAGGTTTTCGCGTAACGCACAAGGCGCCTGTTCTGTGCCCGGTGCTGCACCTGTTCTGTGCCCGGCGCTGCACCTGTTCTGTGCCCGACGCTTTAGCGTCGTGGGGCATTTGCAATTCTTCCTATTTACATTATATTCATATTTGTAACCTTTCAAATAGAAAAGGTGATTTTTCCGAAAAACAAGAAGAGTTTTATTGAGAATGTACCCTTTTGACCTGAGACAGATTATGAGGCTGCTGGCCAGACTGGACAAATTGTCCTTTCTGGTGATGCTCCTTTTGCTTGGGATGGGGCTTTTGTTCATACGGTGCGCGGGGATGGAGTACCACTCCGTGACTTTTCCCACGAGGTGGCTGATTCAGGCCGTGTTCATCGGCATCGGTCTGGTGCTCTATTTTGCGTGTGCATTGGCGGACTATCGCCAGCTGGGGCGTTACTCCTGGGTGATATTCATCGTGGGACTTATGCTGTTGTCTATGGTGTTTGTCTCTGGCGGCAAGGACTTTGGTGCGCGAAGCGTCCTTCGCTTGCCAGGGATGGCGGTGCAGGTGTCGGAGCCGATGAAGGCTGCGGCGCTGCTGTTCATCGCATGGGTGCTGTCACATCCGCTGCTGAGGTTCTCCAACATCTCGCCTTTGGTGATATGGGGGGCCATAATCAGCCTGCCCTTCGGCATTATCGCGCTGCAGCACGACATGGGGACGGGACTCCAGATCCTGCCATTCAGTTTTGCCATTCTGTTCGTCAACGGTCTAAAGAAACGCTGGCTGCTCATCATCGCCATCGTCATCGCGTGCTGCCTGCCATTCGTGTACCTCGTGTTGAAGCCCTATCAGAAGCAGCGTATTGTCGTGTTTGTGAAGGAACCCTGCGAGATGGCCATATTCGCCGTCGGTTCGCTTCTGGGCGAAGAGCGCGAAGCGCAGATGCAGAAGAGTTTCGACGCTGTTTACGCACAGATGAAGGACAGCATACGCGACAAGGACGGGAACCGCATTGAGCCCGACAACTGGAACGCCGAGCAGTCCCTGCGAACGGTGGCGGTCGGCGGCCTCCATGGAGTGGGCTACACGGAGGGGCGGCAGCACACGCTGGGCTACCTTCCTCGAACCGTCGCCTCCACGGACTTCATCTTCGCCGTGCTCTGCGAGGAGTCTGGACTGCTGGGGGCATTGGTTGCGATTTTCCTATTTGTGGTTTATATTACCCTGACCTTTCGCACGGCGTTTCGCGCCAACGATGATTTTGGTGCGAGCATTGCAATTGGAGCGGCGGTGCTGGTGGCCTCGCACTGCATCATCAACATGGGGATGTGCATCGGGCTTTCGCCCATCATCGGCATACCGTTGCCCTTCGTAAGCTACGGCGGCTCCTGCCTGCTGGGGATGCTGCTGGTGGCAGGGCTGGTGCAGAGCGTCCATATCCATACCATCGTACAGCCTAAGGAGTAGTCGTATGTTCCAGGCACCCTCCTTTCTAGAGAACTTCTTCTTCCCGAAACTGGATGCGCGGCTGCTGAAGCGGCTTGCGTTTCTGGTGGTGTTCTGCCTGCTTTTCTTCGGTTTCGTGTGCCGCCCCTGCGTCATCCAGGGGGAGAGCATGCGACCCACCTACGGTGGCTTTGGCTTCACCTTCTGCTGGAAGCCCATCTACTGGGTGACCAAACCGAAGCGCGGGGACGTTGCCATCCTGCGGATGGTCGGCAATAAGGTTTTGCTGCTGAAGCGCATTATCGCACTGGAGGGGGACACGGTGGAGTTCCGCGACGGCCAGCTATACCTGAACGGCGAAAAGGCGGACGAGCCGTGGGACACCCTTGGCCCATGCAACTGGAACCTGCCGCCGCGCAAGGTGGAGCCAGGGCATGTCTATGTGGTCGGCGACAACCGCTCCATGGACATCGACGAGCACATCTTCGGCCAGATACCCGCCAGCCGCATCCTCGGGATGCCGCTGTGGTGACTGTACAAACGACGGGGCTCCCCCGCCCCCTAACAGCAAGGAGCATGAAATGAAGAAATACATTGAAATTGGCTTGGCGGTTGTGGTGCTGGGTTTTCTTGCATACTACTTTTTCCAAGGCGAGACGCGCAAGGTGCGCAAGCAGTTCGTGGCGATTGCAAACGCCGTGAGCAAGCCCTCTGGGGAGGGCAACATCGCGATGGGCGTCAAGATGGCCACTTTAGCCAACCTCCTCAACGACACGGTTGTCATCAGCATCAAGGACTTCCCCTTCAACAGCGAGATGCCAGCAGACGAACTGGTGAGCCTTGCCTCGCGGGGGCGCACCTACTTCGACTATATGGAAATCACCATCCTGGACGTGGAGACGGAGTTCACCTCCAAGACAACGGCGGTCTCACGCTGTGCGGCAAAGGTGCGCACGCGCTCCAAGACTGGCGACTACAACTACGACGAGGTACGGGAGTTCACCTCCGACCTCGTCAAGGGCGAGAACAAGAAGTGGCTTTTCGCCTCCTTCAAGCAGGATGATTTGCTAAAGAAGTAATCCATTATGCACAAAACCGAAGTCGAGATCAATGACGCCGAGGCGACGCACATCACCTCTGCATTCCTCGTGGCGATACAGACCCAGGAGTGCGGGGCGGAGGAGTGCGCCGAGCTTCTGCTGGAGTTGCAGGAACTCTGCACAACGCTTGGGCTGGCTGTTGTCGGCAGCGACGTCGCCAAGCAGCGCGAGCCGAACCCAGGCTACCTGATTGGCTCCGGCAAGGCGGCGGAAATCGCACGGCGCGCTTCCGAGCTTGGGGCCGACGCCATCGTATTCGATGACTCGCTCTCCCCATCGCAGCAGCGCAACTGGGAGAAGATGTCGGGACTGGCTGTAATTGACCGCCACGAGGTCATCTTGGACATCTTTGCCGCGCACGCCAAGACGAAGGAGGCGGTGCTGCAGGTGGAGCTGGCACGCTCCAACTACTCGCTGCCGCGCCTGAAACGGCAGTGGACGCATTTGAACCGCCAGCGCGGCATGGCGGGCGGCATGGGCATGAGAGGCGAGGGCGAACAGCAGATCGAGCTGGACTCGCGAATCGTCCGCATGAAGATTGCCAAGCTGAAGCAACAGCTGGAGGAGGTACAGAAGCACCGCGAGGTGCAGCGCCTCCAGCGTATGCGCCGTCCTGTGCCCACCGCCGCCATCGTCGGCTACACGAATGCGGGAAAGTCATCGTTGCTGAACGCCATGACGGGGGCGGATGTTCTCGTGGAAAACAAGCTTTTTGCCACGCTGGACCCGACTGTCCGCAAATACCAGCTGCCTGGCGGGCAGACCCTGCTTCTGGCGGATACCGTGGGTTTCATCCGCAAGCTGCCCCATCTCCTGGTGGAGGCATTCAAATCGACATTGGAGGAGACGGCGCTTATGGACATCATCGTCGAGGTGCTGGATGTGAGCACACCTGGCATGGAGGAACGCCATGAGACGACGATGCGAGTCCTCAATGAAATCGGGGCAGACGCGCGCCGTGCACTGCTGGTGCTCAACAAGGTGGATTTGATTGACGACCTCACGCGGCAGCGCGTACAGAAGCGTTTCCCCGACGGGCTCTTCTGCTCCACGAAGACGGGCGAAGGCCTGGTGGACTTGGCGCACCATCTGGAGAGGGCGATGGCCTCCGCCTGGAAGGAAGTTAGCCTGGTGATTCCGCATAATCGGCTGGACCAACTTGCAAGAATCCGCGATTGGGGTACAATATTATCAGAGGAATACGACGAGAAGGGGGCGCACATCCGCGCGAAGCTGCCGAAGGCGGCTTTCAAGAACCTGGGGCTCTAAAACATAGGAGGCAACCATGGAAAAGAAGCTGAAAATATGCCATGTCATCACGAGGATGATTGTCGGTGGTGCGCAGGAGAACACCCTCTACACCTGCCAGGGGCTTCTGGAGAACGGTCATGACGTGACATTGGTCACGGGGCCGTCGCCAGGCCCCGAGGGCGAGCTGCTGAGCCGCACTTGCCCCGAGGGGTTGAAGATCATCGAGGTGCCTGATCTGGTGCGCGAGCTTAGCCCCAAGAAGGATTGGCGCGCATACAAGCAGTTGCGGGAGATTTTCCGTGAGCAGCAGTTCGACGTCGTGCACACGCACGCTTCGAAGGCGGGGATATTGGGGCGCATTGCCGCCCGCAAGGAGGGTGTGCCCTTTATCGTTCATACCGTGCATGGGCAGCCCTTCTTCAGGGGACAGTTCTTCCTGCTGAACTGGTTCTATATTGTCGCCGAGTTCATCGCCGCGCGCTACTGCGACAAGATTTTCGCGGTTGCAAAGGCGATGGTGGAGCAGTGCGTTTCCGCTCACGTCGCTCCGCGCGAAAAGTACAAGGTGGTCTATAGCGGCATGGACTTGAACGCCTACCTGAAGGCGCAGCCTGACCCCGAGTTGAAGCACCTGCTGGGCATCGGGGAGAACGACCCGGTGGTGGGATGCATTGCAAGGCTCTTCCCGCTCAAGGGACACGACACGCTCATCGAGGCGGCCCCGCAAATCGTCAATGCCTTCCCGAACGTCAAGTTCCTGCTGATTGGCGACGGCATTCTGCGCGAGAAGTTGGAGGCTAAAATCGCGCAGCTGGGCCTTACCGACCACTTCATCTTCACGGGGCTTGTGTCACCTTCGGAGGTCTGCCGATACACCCCGCTTATGAGCGTTCTGGCACATCTTTCCCTGCGTGAAGGCCTGCCGCGCGCCGTTGTTCAGGCCTTGGCGACCGCCGTCCCCGTGGTGGCCTATCCGCTGGACGGCACGCCAGAGGTGGTCAACAATGGCCTTACGGGCATCCTCTGCCAGATGCAGACACCCGAGGAGGTTGCTAAGGAAATCATTATCCTGCTGCGTGACAACAAGAGGCGTATAGAGATGGGCCAGCGTGGGCAGGCAGCCGTCAAGCGCGACTTTGGCTGGCGACACATGGCACACATCATTGAGGAGGA
>JAFTAC010000509.1 GCA_017458805.1 Victivallales bacterium
GAGCAGCCAGGTGCGCGCAAAGCGCGCACCCGAAGGGGGCTGGCGAGCCGGGGGCTTAGCAGAAGTGGCAGGCAATTGCCCTGGGGTGGCCATGTGCGCGCACCCGATGGGGGCTGGGGCAAAGCAAGCTGACGCGCAGAGATGGCCACCGACACCGAATCATCTACAAAGAATCGTCGTTTTTGAGTTTGTTGATGATTTCGGCGAGAAGCCTGGAGCAACGGCCCTTTGCGAGATAGACCTGGTTCAGGGTAATCTTGAGCATGGCGGCGACTTGGGGCGCGGGGATGTTCTGGTCGACGTTGAGGTCGTATGCCATGAAGTTGGTTGAGTTGACCTTTTCCTTGAGCTCGTTGGTGGCGACTTTGAGGAGGAGTTCCAGCCACTCCTTTTTCCAGGCGGTTTCCAGTTCCGTATTGTCGTTGCTGGCAGGCAATTGTTCGATTAAGCACAGTCTTTGCTTGCGTATGCGGAAGGCCTTTCGGCGGATGATGGTGCGGAGGTAGTCCCTGAAGCGTCCCCTGCTCTGCTTGTATTTACCGATGACATCCGCATTGTTGACCTCAATCAGAACCTCCTGCTGCAAATCCTGAATCTCCTCCTCGGTCAGTCCAAAGTCATGCCCGCAGAGGCGTATGAGCGGCTTGTAGAACGCCTGGAACTGCGCCCAGGAGCTTTCATCGCCTTTCAAAACAACTTGCAATAGAGTTTTTCTTGTTGTGTATGCCATCTGATTACTCTCCTCACTTAAACTCAATAATCTGTCCAAAAGGCACGGAGACGGTTTTTCTTTGCTTGCCGTGGCAATATACAACGCTGGAGGGCTTGCGGTCCCACCAGCGGATGTTCAGCAGATAGAAGACACGCGAGCCGTTGGGCTGCTCGTAGCATGCGAACTCCACGTCTTCGTTTGCCTCGAACCAGCCACGCTCCTTCTCGCGTTCCACAGCGTATTCTGCCAGCGTTTTCAAGTACGATTCGTACAGGCTGCGGATGGATGCTGCTGGCCATTCGTTTGATTCAACAAAGTGGACAGTGCCCGCCCCTACTTGAATGGTCTTGTCCAGAGGGAGATACGGGTTTTCCTTCGCTCTTTTCGAGCGAGGCACAGAACAGGTCTTCCAGTCTTTGCCGAGCAGCTCGTCCAAGGCCTTTTCGCCGAATGGATACCTGACCGTTTCGCTTCGCGTCAGCTCCATGTTCAGGTGCCGACGGCACAGCAGCAGGTGACCGCCGTTTTTGACGTATTCGAGCATCTTCTCGCCGTCGCCTTTCTGGTAGGTGTGCCAGCCGAGGAAGGCGACAGCGGAGTATTGCGACCAGTCGCCCTCGAAGGGGAGCAAATCCACATAGCCGTATGGCGTGCCTGTGTACCACCCCTGTGGAGCTTCGGAGCAATTCGTCTCGTGGATGGAGCTCAGTTTGCTGCGCGGATAGAAGAGGTTGAGAAAGTCGAAGGACTCCTCTGCCTTGCCGAAGCGCCATTCATCCCCAGTGTTGCCCCAGAGGTTCCCTTTGCCGAAGCATCGCCAGCCATCGTAGCGTCCCTGGATGCAGGCGAGCGGCGTCACGAGGCATCCCGTGCGCGGGTGGCTTTCCATGAACCTGCGGAATTTGTCGTGCGCCTCCTGGTGGATGACACAGTTGTGGCTGAAGCGGTCGTAGTCAACATAACGCGCCTCCATGCGCCAAAGCCCCTCCTCCGTGTTGATGTCGGTAGCGCCATGCATATAGCTAACCGCCAGCGAGAGGAAATAGCGCGCCGCGTGACTGGGGGTGTCATGTGGGCCAGAACTCCACTGCGTAGCGAGGTGCGTGCCATAATCCACCGCGCCATAAGCCTTGGAGGCCCCTCGCAGCGAAGAGAGTATGACATCTTCAGGGCCGTACATCTGCTCCGCCAGCAGGTTCTTGTAGCCTGCCTGGAAGAAGTAGCGGAACAGAGTAGATGGCCCTGAATGGCGTGTTGATTCGCCCTTCGCGTCCTTGAGATTGGCGACAAAATACTCCGCCGCCTCCTTCGCGTTCTTCGCCAGTTCGGGATTGAAGAACCACCACGCCTTGTTGCCAACGCGTTTTGGGCGAATGTGGGGCTGGATTCCGCCAGGGTCCACACCCCGCGACAGGATGTCGGCGTAGGGTTCGTGGAGGTCTGTCTCGCCCCAGATTGAGTTCTGCCAGTAGCACAGCGAACCGTCGTTTTCGTGGGAACGCCGCCCGATGTAAAGCGGTCCCTGGAGCAGCCGTTCAGGTGGATTTGCTGTCATGCCAGGTATTTCCCGCCCATCCACCATCAGCGTGTAGTGCAGGCCGATTTCATTGAGAATGGCGATGGTCTTGTGCCACATCGGCTCGTTGAGGCTTCTGCCGCCGCCCCATCTGTAGGAATGGCGGAAGCAAATGCAGTTTCCGATATGCTTCGCCACATACCATTCGATGTAGCGTTCCATGTCCTCGATTGTCTGCGGAATATAGACGGCATCGCCCGTTCCGAGATAGACAGGCGGCTCAGAGGACGGAACAACCGTCACCTTGAAGCTGTCGGTGTGGCCACCGCACGCAAGCTTGAACGTCTTGCCGCCTTTGGAGGGCGCCTTCAGCTTGACGCCATGGAGGCCAGGTTCCTTGAACGTGAAGCGCTGCCCGTCTGCCGTGATGGTCACATCCTGCCTTGCCATGCGCACGACGGCGGCGAACTCCGCCCCTGGAGCCACTGTCTCTAGTGCGCCGATGAACTCAAAGTCATGGTTGCCAAGCGTGTGCAGTTCAAGCCCCTGGACGATGAACCCGACGGCGTTTTCGTAGTCGTTCAGCAGCTTCAGCGTGAAGATGTGCCGCCCTGGCTGCAAGGTGCCCACTTCGAAGGTGTATTCGGGACGGCGGACGATGCCCGTGTATTTCTCGCCGCGGAAAACCTCCTTGCCGTCAACCTCGACCGCGCACTCCAGCCAGTCCCTGCGCGAGAGGTTTTCACCAAGGTAGTTAAGGAAAAACTTGCGGTCCTGGGTACGCGCCAGCGGCGGTATGACGTTTTCCTTGCCGTCGAGGACAAGCCTTGGCGAGCCGACGAGCAGGCTCCCCGTCGTCTCCCTCACGCCGACGCGCATGATGGCGCAGACGGCCTTCTTGGGCATCGTAAAGGACTTCTTCAGCACGCGCCAGTCGCCTGTACCTTCTGGAAACTCCAGATCAATCACCTTGTCGGGTGCATCGAACACATCGTTGGGATGGCGCCCCTTTTTGGCATAGTAGATTTCCAGATGAGCCCCAGCTTCACCAAGGCACTTGAAATCAGCAGTCTTGACAGGGATGGAAAAAACGCACTTGACGTCTGCGTCCTGAGTGCACGGCGCGTAGCCATGCAGGAATCCTGCGCCTGGGTGGAGGTCGTTCTGATACAGCTTGATGTAGGCGTTGCGCGGATGCGTGTCGCCATGACAGGGAAACTCCAGCGAGAAGGTCTCGTTGTAGGTGTCCCGCGTCGTCAGCACGTCGTCGATTGACATCGCAATTGCGTATGGCGAACCCCATTCGGTGCGCCATTTCCAGAAATAGTCTGGCTCGCCTAGCAGGCGCAGGCGATGCGTCACAGGGCCGTCCGATTTCTCCACCTCAAACGGGATGCTGATTGTGCCGCGCACGGGGATGTAGCCAGTGCGCTCCCATGTCTCGTGATGGACGATTTCCTTCCTGGTGAATGATCTCATGTGCTCTTAATTCTGTGTTGCCGTCTCACATATCGGCGAATCGCGGGCCGAGGATGCGCCCTCCGTCAATGGTGTAGTCGGCTCCTGTGATGAAGCCTGAATCGTCGTCTGCGAGGAAGGTGATGAGGCGCGCCATCTCGTCGCGCCCGCCAGTGCGGCCAACCCAGGTGCCCTGGCAGGGGCGCGGGGCTCCGTCGTCGCCTGTGACCATGCCTGGGGAGACGCAGTTGACGGTGATGTTCTTCTTCGCGTACTCCATCGCCAGCGTTTTGGTTAAGATGATGACGCCCGCCTTCGCAGCAGAATAGGCGGAGAAGCCAGGCAGCCCCACCTCGCCTGCAATCGACCCCAGGTTGATGATGCGCCCATAGCCGTTCTGTACCATGGAACCGATGAAGGCATGAGTCACGCGGAAAGTACCGTTCAGGTTGATGTCGATGACCTTCAGCCAATGCTCCTCGGTGATGTCCGCAAATGGCAGGCGTGGCCAGCGCCCCGCATTGTTGACGAGGATGTCCACCTTGCCGAAATCGCGCAGGATGCGCTGTGAGACATCTGCCACGCTGGCCGAATCGCAGATGTCCATTCCGTAGCCGCGGATGGTGCCCAATGCCGCCAGCGTGGCTACCGCCTCGTCGGCCTTTTCCTGCGTGATATCCGCCAGCGCCACCGCAACGCCATTCTCCAGCAGACGGCGGCAGGTGGCACGGCCAATGCCGCCTGCTCCGCCCGTAACTAATGCAACTCGTTTGTCAAAGCCCATGGTTATTACCTCCTTGGTTATTTGCTGAATGGCGCGGCGGGGAAGCCGGCCTTGTTGTAGAGGTTGCAGGTGGGGTTGCTCTGGTAGGCGTAGCGGACGCTGACGGGCGCGGGCACCTTGTCGGACCAGACGACGACGGTGTCTCCGTCGATTTTGGCGTTGGCCCAGAACCACTTGCCGTCCTGTCCAGCAAGCGCGAAGCCCTCCAGTTCGCTGTCGGGGCTGTTGCGCACGAGCGGAGCGGTCATGTCTTTGGTCTTCTTGACAAAGTAGGTTTCGGGAAGAGGACGCGCCACCAGGCCGCCTTCCACGAAGTCGAAGGCTATGCGCATCTTGTCGCCCTCGACGCTCTTGCTCTTGAAGACAGGGCCTGAATAGGGGATGTTCTTGCCGTAAGTCTTGGCAAGGGCGACGGCGGCGAGGCGCTTGGCGGGGGTGATTTTGTCGATGGGGTGGATGTCGCCAGATTCACCGCAGTCGATGAGGATGGCCTGGCCTGTCTTGGGCATCGCGAGGGCGCCCTCCTGGCCGATTCGGATGTCCGCCCAGCCCTGCTTGTTGGGGTCGGAATCCTTCGCCAGGTAGTTTGCCAACTGGCAGTAGTAGAAGGGGAACTCGCTCTCAAAGTCGCGGCGCCACTCCTTGATAAGCCCCTGGATGGCGGTTGGATACTGTGCAGGACGCCCCGCGTTCGAGCACCCCTGGTACCAGATGCAGCCCGAAAGGCGATATGGCTTCAGCGGATTGATGAGCGCGTTGTAGATGATTTCGGGAATCTTGTTTTCGTCAGGACGAAGCCCTGGACGCTTGGGACGCGCCGCAATCTGCTCTGGGGCGAGCTCGATGGGGATGACGGTGGACTGGTAGCCACGATTGAGCGGAATCTCCCCTGGCAGGTAGTAGCCAAGACGGGAGGTGGAGAAGCCGTCATAGAGGCACCAGTAGCGGATGGAGAGTTCGTGCTCGCCGGCTGCGATTTCGCCAGGCTTGAATGTCTTGGTGACAATCGTGCTCCCCTTGATTTCACCTTCTGGAGTGGAGTGAGCTATCTCATTGCCGTCCAGAAAGAAAGCAACATTAGCACCATGCTGGTAGAAGTTGAACCTGCCGCCGCTTTTCGTGAAGCTCTCTGGGAAGGTGACCTTCTTGCGGTACCAGACGATGGCAGGGCCAAGTTTGTTCCAGCCGTAGATGCCCTGGTTGTCCTTCCACTGCGCATTGGCGGGGGGCGCATTGTCGGTGGGGGGCTCCAGGTTGTTGCTCTTACGCCAGGCGTTGAACTGCTCCAGGTATTCCTTCACATTGCCATCGTAGGCGACAAAGTTGCTGTAGGTCTTGTCGCACCACTCCTCAAGCGCGTCGTTTCCCTTCAGGAAATCGCGCGTCACCCAGCCTTCGACGGCGCTGCCGCCCCAGGCGTTGTTGATGAGTCCCATGGGGCAACCCAGCTCCGCCTGAACGAACTTGCCGAAGAGATAGCCGACTGCCGTGAAACTGCCCACATTGTCGGGCGCGACAACGCGCCAAGAACCCTCGACATCCTCTTCAGGCGTCACGGATGCGTGGATGCGCAGTTGGAAAAGACGGATTTTCGGGTTGGCGCTTTCGGCGATAAGCTCCTTGGCACGCTCTTCGCTGCGCAACTGGAAGCCCATGTTGGACTGTCCCGAGCAGAGCCACACTTCGCCAACCAGCACGTCCTTGACCGTGATGATGTTCTTGCCCTGGATAAGCAGTTCGAAAGGTCCTTCACCGACCTTGCTCAAGTCCAAGTTGACGCGCCATTTGCCGTCGGCGCCCGCTATGGCGTTGCCTTTCTGGCCTGCGATGGAGACGGTGACCGCCTCGCCCGCATCCGCCTTGCCGAAGACAGGAGTCTTTTCGGACTTTGCCAGCACGGCGTGGTCCGTGAAAAGCCCCGACACCGAAACATTCGCCACCGCTGCAAGGGACAACGACGCCAATGCAACGCCCAATAGTTTTTTCAACATGTTCACTCCTGTAATTCTAATTGTTTATATTCCAACCATGCAGATTATATTATGTAGCAAATGTAATCTACGTTTCCTATCTTGTCAAGTCACATTAACCTTTTGCGGAAATAATCCGCAAATATATAACAAAATCTGCGGAAAAAATCCGCAGATTATGGATTATGTGTTTGCGGGCAATGGGTGAAGGATAAAGAAGATATTGGCGATTGCTTGCAAATGCTTGTGCGATTATGTATATTATCTCCAGCAGCATTTCAACAATTGAATACCTTAACGTCACACACCAAGGAGTCACAAATGAAGACAATCAAAGAGAAGCAATTGCTGATGGGGGCCGACTGGGCTGGTTTTCCGCTGAAGGAGGCCGTTAGGCTGCACCTGGTGAAAAAGGGCTGGACAATTACAGACGTGGGGGTGACCTCGATGGGCGACCAGCGTGAAAACACCGACCTAATGTTCCACCGCATTGGCCTGCGGGTTGGCTCGCTCATCGCCGAAGGCGAGTTTGAGCGTGCGCTGGTCTTCTGCGGAACAGGCATGGGCATCCACATCGCCGCCTCCAAGTGCCCGCATGTGCATGCAGGTGTTGTCGAGAGCGTTCCCGCCGCGCTGCGCGCCATTACGGGCAACGGCGTGAATGTCCTTGCCATGGGCGCCTTTTACGTTGCTCCGCAGATGGGCTGCGACATAGCGGACGCCTATCTCGGCGCCTCGCTTGGCTCTGGCTACGAGTGGTGGAAGAACTTCTACGAATTCCACAAGCTGGCCATCGACGAACTTGAGGCGTTTGATTATGCCACCTACAAGGCCAATGGCTTCAAGCTCAAGCACCTGGGCGAAGTGCCGCTGGAACTTGAGACCAAGCCCGATTAGGAATGTGCGCGCAATGATGTAACGACAACGGTCACGTCGTCGAATCGCAGGTCGTGCAACGATGTGGCGACGGTCACGTCGTCGAATTACGGAGGTTATAATGTTGAACAGTGGCGAAAGCTTTACGTTTGAGCGTGAGGAACCTGAAAAGTACTGGAACATCCAGGAACTCTTCAAGGTTCCGAGCTACCGTGACAGCGGCTTTGAAGACAGCAAGGCAGAGGGCATGAAGGACCTCATGGTTTCTGGCTATGGTCCAAACGGCACCCAGGCGGAGTTTTTTGCGTACGTCTCGGTGCCCACGACGCCAAAGCCAGCGGGAGGCTACCCTGGAATCGTGCTTGTTCATGGTGGTGGAGGTACCGCCTTCCCGCAGTATGTCAGGCTTTGGACAAGCTATGGATTTGCGGTCATCGCCCTCGATTGGTACAACAAGCGACCAATTCCCCTGCAAGACAAAGAGCCTGCTTCGCAAAGCGTCCAGCGCGTCGATTTGGAGGGCGGCGAGCGAAACGATTATATCGCGAACGTCGCCAACATGGTGCTTTGCAACTCCTTGCTGCGGAGCTGGCCAGACGTGAATCCAGAAAAAATCGTCTTTGTCGGCCTCTCCTGGGGGAGCTGGTATGGGGCGATAGTCGGCGCCGTTGACAGCCGTCTCAAGGGCGTTGTGGAGATTTACTGCGGGGACTTGTGCGAGGACAAAACCACCCTTGTCAACGGCCGTTTCCTGCACGCCGCCAAGGTTCCGATGTACTGGGTGGCCTCCACCCACGACCAGAACGTCACGCTTGAAAGCCTGCGCGCCGCCTTCAACGAGTGCCCGACGATTGTAACCAAGTCCCTTGTCATTGAACTGCCTCACTCGCATATCGGCTTCACCTTCGACAGCTGCCCGCGAATGGCAAGGCATTTCATGGAGCCAGACAAGGTGCCGTCGTTGCCATCGCTGGGCAGGCCGGTCGTCAAAGACGGCGTCGTCAGTGCGGAAATCAAATCACTTGGCCTGGGGCTTGGCAAAGCACTTCTCTGCTATTCCTGCTCTTCAAAGACGGAAAAGCGCCATCTGTGGAAATGGGAGACACTTCCCGCCGACGTTCACGGCAGCACGATTAGCGCCAGGATACCCGATGGCGCCACGCAATGCTATCTCTCCATCTACGAGGAGACATGCGGCACATTCAATGACCTCTGCGGAACAACTGAAGTCGTTGATCTCAAGTGAAAAACAAAAGACTATATAGTTATATGTAAAAATGATGATGGTTAAGTGGTTGTGGACTTTGCTGGCAGCGTGGTGCTGTGTTTCTATAGCAGGGGAGTATCCTGTCGCGTTGGTTTCGGACCCGCCGCCTGCCATAGATGGAAGCGCGGAACGCCTCACGCGCCTGCCGAACTTCCAGATGGTGCGGGGGGAGAAGCACATCCTGTATGGACCAGGTAATTGGACTGGGGATGCGGACCTCTCGGCGGAGATGGTGGTCGGCTATGACAAACTTCATCTCTATGTTGGGGCAAAGGTACATGACGATGTGCATCGGCAGAGTTATTTTGGACGTGACTTGTGGAAGGGTGACCACCTGATGCTTGTGGTTGACTACCCACGGCAGAAGGGGCTTGAGAACGATCTCTCGAAGGTCATGCGTATTGGATTGTCGCCAGGGGACTTCCAGAAAAGCAAGCCTGAAGCATGTGCCTGGAGTCCCGTGGGGCTTGATGTTTCGTCTGTGCGTATTGCGGCGCTGAAATCATCGGACGGCTATACGCTGGAGGCAGCAATCCCCTGGTCGGTGTTGAAAATGAAACCAGAGCCAGGAACGGAGTTTGGCCTGGATTTGCTGGCGGGGGATTCGGACGGCGAGGAGCAGGATACGCTGCTAACTCTTGGAGGCCTCATAAAACCGCATCGTCCGCATGACCCTGCTCGCCTGATGACGGCAGTGCTGGCGGATGCAAATGGATGTATTGACCCCTCATTACGGAAGAACAACGAACTCTTTGAGATAGCATCGTCGGTGATGGTGTCCTATCGGGGGAGCCAGCAAATTAATATTCCAGATGCGTTGCTGCCTAAGCTGAAGGAACTGGTGGTATTCGGACGTATTGAATCCAAAAGCACAGCCGGAGCCACCTATATGATGCAGTTGAAGTTGAATGGTCACTTGCTGGGGCTCAAGGAGGTGCGCAATCGCGATGAAAAACTCTACTTCCGCCACTACATCCTGACGCCAGTAAACCGAAACGGTCTCTGGTACACGGCATATTCGCCTGATTTCGACCCGAAGAAGAATGAACCCTTCCGATCTGGAGGCGTGACTATCAATCCATACGAGTTTCGCTTTGATGTAAAAGGATTGCTGAAGCCTTCAGGGAATGTGCTGGAAATCATGCATGCCCATGAACTGCCGCGTCCTGCGCCGTTGATGGTGCGCGTCTGCGGTTCCGAGGTATTGAGTTCGAAACTGGCTGAGACACATGTTTGGAAACCGAGTCCGACAGGCGAGCTGCCAGTCATCGTGCCGACACTTCCCCTTGCACATTCGCTTTACGAGGCGGAGTTGGCTCCAGGAGGAGCGGTTGTGGTTCGCGGCAACGGACGGAAAGATGTGGTCGAGAGCCGCTATTCGACGCGGACACCAGGTTGGGCGGCACTTGCGACAGTAAAATCCAACGATGAATGGCACGATGCAAAGAGTACGAATAAGGCTTTTACCGCGCGAACAGCGGAGTTCGCGCTGGAACGGCGCATTGAGTGTGATGCGGAGCACATTCGTGTCATCGACAAGGTGACCAATTTGACACAGGAACTATTGCCCTTGATGTACTGTCATTCATGGAAGACAATGCATTCAGGCGAGGTGCGTTTAGGAGGGTATGCGGTCACGGCGGCGCAGTCGCGTGTGCAGAGCGGTGAACATCCCGTTGCTGCGTTGCTGGCTGAAAACGTCAGTGGAGCATTGGTGGCGGAGGATGATTGGAGTCGTGCTCAAGGCGAGCTCTTCCGTGTGGACAGTCTTCTGGGTTTGGAGAACAAACGACTGGTGTTGACGCCAGGTCGCACGTTGGAACTTGAGTTCTCATTTTACCCCTTGGAGAAGGGAGACTACTTCCTCTGCCTGAACCGTATTCGACGCCATTGGAACGTGAATTTCACAATTCAAAAAGGTGGCGCCAATGTGCCAGCTCGATATTTATCGAAACTCACTGATACGCAACTGAAAAGCTATCTCGATGGAAAGAGCGTTGGGTATGCCATGGACAATGTACCCGTCATTGACAAGCTGGTGACACATGGTACGCGGTTCCGCGAGGTGGATATGGAGCCGTCGCGCGTATTTGCCCAGCGCATCGCGCGGATTGCGCCTGATGTCAAGAGCTCGCTCTATTTCCATAGTTTCATCGCAAATGGCTCGCATGACGCTGAGGAGTTCCAGGCAGACTCGATGCAGACGGCTGCTGGTACGCCCTGCGACTACGGAGGGGGGAACTATCCGCTTTTTCTCCCAACGGCAGGCAGCGCCTTTGCAAAAAGGCAGGATGAACTGCTGGAGGAGCGCTTCGCCTTGGGGGTGACAGGGATTTTCTGGGACGAACTTGCCTACTCGATGTACAAATACGACTATAATCCTGCCCATTGGGACGGCTGTTCCGCACTGATTGATCCCAATACCCATCAGATCACACGCAAGATAACCAATGTGACGCTGGCGACCTTGGAATGGCGCTTTGCCACAGCAAAGAATATCCTGAAACGCGGCTATCTGATTGGCAATGGAGCGCCACAGACGCGCACCTTTACGCAGTTGCATTTCCCACGTTTTGTCGAGACGGGTTCCATCACCAACTTGGTGCTTTCACAACTCTACACCCCAATTGCGCTTGGGGACCACCTTTCTGAGCGAAACGAATACGACTGCTACCGCAGCATGGTAAAGGGGCTCGACTACGGCGCTGTTTATTACTGGTACGACTGCCGAATTCGCCCGACGCACCCCACCTTAACCGCCTACATGTATCCACTGACTCCAATTGAACTGGGGCATGGATATATTATCGCGAAGGAGCGCATCTTAACCAACCGTAGCGGCCTTTTCTCCTGGGGCAACCACGATATATTCGAAGCGCATGTGTTCGACCGCGAGGGAATCGAGGTGACGTGGCAGGTAAAAGCTGTCGAGCGGGATGGCATCACCTATGCCGAAGTGCGAATCCCTGAAGGGTACAGCGTGGCCCTGGTACGGCAGAATGCTTTAGCCCCTTAGGGTGGAATTGGAAAAAAAACAACATTTCAACTTGTTTTTGATGGTATTATGAGTATAATAATCACTTAGAAGAAGAGATTAGCTCTATAACCCAAAATTCGGCAAAATGATTCACAAAATCGCTGTTTTTTGCATCAGTTCCGAATCTTTTTCGGACCTGATGCGGATAATTGCGTTCGAGCATCATTATTCCACCCCAAAACACGGACAAAGAACGATGAAAAAGCGTAGTTTTACCTTGATTGAACTTCTGGTTGTGATTGCTATTATCGCCATTCTGGCGGCAATGCTGCTGCCCGCGCTGAGCAAGGCACGGGACAAGGCCCGCACCATCTCCTGCGTCAACAAGGAGAAGCAAGTCGGGCTGGCCTCCATCATGTACGCCAATGACAACGGAGACTGCTGGGCGCCTGCCAGCGTCAATGAGAACGAGAGTGGCAATGCTTCGTTCCCCGTCTATTTCACGCGTCTGCTCATCCGCAACAAATATACGGAGGGTGCCATGTTCTCCTGCGACCAGGGCGTGTCACGCGCCAACGAGCAGACCTGGTCAACCAACATCATGAAACAATGGAAGGACGACGCCGACAAGGAGGGCTTCCTTGGCGGCACCAACGGCGCCAACCCCTTCGCCTATCCCTCCTACGGCATGAGCGACTACACCAGGGTCAATGCGTCAAACTCGAACTACACCAACGCCGTCGCCAAGTACAAGAACCCCTCGCAGAAGATACTGCTGGCGGAGGGCTGGGACAACGCGAACCGCACCCAGATCACGCCGCCCCGCTTCATCGGCACGGCCAGGCTCTATCCCGCCATCACAAGCGGCCTTGGGTATGTCTATCCTCTGCACAACCAGGGGAAAGCCGTCAATGTCATCTTCATGGATGGCCATGCGGAAACCGTGAACGTTCCTGGTGAGACCGGCGCCCAGGTCAATTCCGTCCTGACCCAGAAATACTGGCTCTGGAGCGAATAACAGCAGCAACTCCAGCCGCCCGCCTCTGGTTCGCCTACAACAAGCGCTCTGGCTTCGGCAACTTCGGCAACGTCTATACGGAGGCGGGCTTCAGGCGCCTGGGCCTGATGACCATGCTCCTGAAGCCCTGTGTCGAGGACTTCCACGCCAGCGGCGCCAAGATGCTATGCTGTGCAACTGGAAACGTCTTCGCTGCAAACAGCTACCGCAAGGTGGGCTTCAAGACCATCTACGGAGGGGAGACAGGGCCCATGACCATCACCAAGGTGGATTTCTTTGAGGAGGATGCCAAGGCATTCCCTGGCAATGAGCCACTCACCATCAGACCTGGCACCCCTGGCGACCAGTTCGACATCGACAAGTTCCTCGCCTACTCGAAGGCGATGTACGGCTTCCCCCGTTGCCATCATGTCGGCATTGCCGCGCACATCTTCGACTATCGCATCGCCTTCCAGGAGCATCTTTCTGGCAACGGCCCCATCAACGTGGCAGTCACCCCATCGGGCTATGTCGCGGGCTTTGCTTACGCGCTTAACTACTATGGCGAAACCGTCCTGGACTTCACCACACATCCCTCTTATACAGAAAACGCCACCGAACTCCTCAAGCGCACAGCCGCAGAATATCAGGGCTCGCAACAGCCCCTGCTATACATCCACGTCGATGACACCGAACGCCACGCCCTCGCACTCAAGGCAGGCTTCTCCCTTGTTGCGACCGTGCCTGGAAGGTACTCCATCTACCGAATGGAAACAAAAGGTTGAAGCTGAGAATGATATGCAAGAGCTTTCGAGGACAGTGGAAATATCCAAACTGAACAGTTGTATTTTTTCATGTTGTAGAGGTTGGCGATATAGCTTAAAACATTCATGGATTTTAACTGAGGAAAAAGAAAAGCCAATCGTTTGGATTGGTTTAAACGTAATGCCTCACTGGTTGATATTCACCTACGCCGTAATGGAGCAGTAAAAAGCCGCGGAGCGGCTTAATCGCCCCCGCGAGGGGGCGAGACATAGTATAGCCCGTGGTGAGCGCCAAAGGCGCGAAC
>JAFTAC010000510.1 GCA_017458805.1 Victivallales bacterium
GCAGCTGCGAATGCTTCGACGGCTCGCCAGCAGAGGTTGCGCCTGTCGCAGGGAATCCCAGCTGTATCACATTCCAGAACAATCCCATTTGCACACGGCTCTACTGTCACTTCGTCGGCAAGCCATGGGAGTGGCCAGAACAGGTTTTCCAGTTCGTGGTAGCCGTCGGGACGTTTTCGAACAACCTTCAAATACAGATTGACTTTTGCGCAGGTCTTCATTTTTCTTGAAAAAAAGACGCCGGTCCTAGGGGCGGCCGGCGTCTTTGTCCGAACGAGTGGAACGAAATTATTCCACTTTGATGGCCTGGACGGGGCATTCGCCTTCGCAGGCACCGCAGCTCAGGCAGTCGTCTTCTTTCACAACAGCCTTGTCGTCTTTGATTTCGATCGCCTGGGCGGGGCAGACACCAGCGCAGCTTCCGCAGCCAACACATGCTTCAACGTTCACTTTTGCAGCCATGATTCACCTCTTTCGTTCTTGAATGGTTCTCCGACGTCAGGTGAAGACCACCAGCGTCTTTATTAATATACTCCCCTCACTCCAACCTGCAAATGTAAATGATGAAGTTTAGGCTGGACTAATATTTTAGGGGTTATCCGAGAAGGATGTTCACCAGCAGACCCGTCAAAAGGGAGAAGAGAATGACGAAGGCGAGATAGATGGTGAACGCCTTCATTCCCATCACGATTTTCAACACCCCCAGATTGGTGATTTTCGTGGCGGGTCCAGTGAGCATGAAAGAAGCGGCGGCGCCGAGGCTCATTCCTTCGGCAAGCCAGTCGCGGAGCAGGGGGATGGTCCCGCCGCCGCAGACATACAGCGGTACGCCGATGGTCGCGGCCAGCAGGAGACCATATCGTTTCTGAGGTCCAAACAGCGTGTCGACAAAATCTGCCGGGACATAGCGCTGGAAGAGCGCGGAAAGCACGACGCCCAGCAGGAACCACGGTCCAGTCGCACGCAGATTTCTCCCCAGATTGAAGAGGAAGCGCATGGCTGGATTGGCGGCGGTATCGCGGCTCTTGCCTTCCTCAAAGCCCTTGAAGTTGAAGAATGGTTTGTCGCGGAATGCATAATGGACGGCAAGTCCCGCCACGACACCGCAGAAAAAGCAGGAGAGAATCCGCACAGCCAAGGCGGTTCCTCCCAGTGCCATGCTATAGAGTATCAACTGCGGATTGAGGAGGATGGAGGACATCATGAACGCCGCCAGAAAGTCGTCCTTGATGCCTTTTTGCGAAAAGGAAGCGCAGATGGGAATGGTTCCATACATGCAGAGCGGCGAGGCAATCCCCAGTGCGCTGGCCGAAATCCAGCCAAGAGGACCGGAGAGGTTTTGCCCAAGTTTTGCACAAAGGCGGTGGATGCCGCCTTTTGCGAACACGGAGATGGCGGAACCAATGACCATGCCTAGGAGCCAGTACCAGAAAATACGGCGCACCTGGATGTCAAGGTAGTACCAGAGGTAGATGGTCTCGCGCTGCAGAATATCCCACATCTTGGAATGGTTTACTTCGCGTCTAGGTCGACCAGACGGTAGTTGCGTTGATAGATGCCAAAAGTCTGGGTGTAATCCAGAATGTGGCGTCCCTGTTGGCGTTCAATGCGCGCCTTCAGACTCTCGGAATCGGGAGCCTGCCAGACCTTGTCAACGCACGCCTGGTCGAGAGCCAGAGGGTCCAGGGAGGCCAGGATGCCGATGTCATGCATGTCGGGTTCTGCGGGGTTTGCATTGCAGTCGCAATCAACGCTCAGGCGGTTCATGACATTGATGAATGCGATGTTTTTGCCTTTGTCCATCGCCATGCAGACTGCCACGGCGGCCTCGCCCATTGCCTCCAGGAAGGGAATCTGTTCCCCGCACCAGGGATCGGTCGTGCTCTTGCCGCCCGAATGGATGATGGCCTTGCCAGACTTCTCAACGCTGGTACCGCTGCCAAACCCGATCGAAAGGTTCTTCAGCGCGCCGCCGAAGCCTCCCATCTGGTGCCC
>JAFTAC010000511.1 GCA_017458805.1 Victivallales bacterium
ATGGGGGCCGAAAGTCTCCTTGGACAGGGCGACATGCTTTTCAAACCGCAAACCGCCGACGGAATGCAGCGCATCCAAGGTGCCATGCTTTCTGACAAGGAGGTCGAAGAGGTGGTGGAGTTCTGCGCCGCCCAGGGCACTCCACCCACCAGTTTTGAATCCATCCGAAACCCCAAGACCGACCCAGATACATCGCAGACGGAAGGTGAAGGAGGATCCGACGGCGGCGAAGGCGACCTCTCTTCAGAGGACAGTGTGCTGGTGCAGGCGCTGGAGGTGATTATGGAGAGCCGCCGTCCAACTATCAGCTACTTGCAGCGCCGCCTCAAAATTGGATATAACAAGTCGGCCAGCATCATCGAGGAGCTGGAGGCGCATGGCATTATTGGTCCCCAGCAGCAGGGTGGCAAGCGCGAAATCTTCCCAGAAACCCTCGACGAAGCAAAGGCCATGCTGAAAAAATAGTATCGCCACGGAGATATGCAGCCCCCGTGGCGCGTGGCGATGCGCAGGCTCTGTAATCCGTGGAGATGCGCAGGCTCTGTAATCCGTGGCGATGCGCAGGCTCTGTAATCCGTGGAGATGCGCAGGCTCTGTCCTGCGCAATCCTCTACAACCTCACACAAGACCAGGAAACAGGGTTGTCGTGGTCGTATGGGAGGTAGCCGTGGAACGGGCGGGGGTCATCATCAAAAACAAGGGGCAGGAAATAGCGGTCACCTGGCCACATCGGCAGTTCCATGAGTTTTTCGCGCTCCACCCATTGCAAAGGGCCTTCGTTGCTGGAGGCGGCGGGTGTGCCCTTGTAGGCCGTCACAAGAAAGATGAAGGCGAACCAGTCTTCGCCCTTGGGACCAAAGTTGGTCCAGTTGACGGTGCCACGCAGGGACATTTGCGTCACCTCGATGGCGGCCTCCTCGCGGATTTCACGTATCATGCAGGTGGCAATGTCCTCACCAGGCTCCATGTGCCCGCCAAGTCCATTGTATTTGCCGAACTGCTCGTCGTCCTTTCGAAAGACGCGGTAGGTCATAAGAACCTGCCGCCTGTCAGGCGAAAGGACGTAGCCAAGCGTGCTGAGGATAGGACAGTAGTTCTTGGACATAGGCATGCTCAAATCTGCTTGGCGCCCCTGTCTTTCAGGGCCAGCACCAGCTTCTTGACCTCCTGGGCGCGGCTCTTGGGAATCACCAGCACGGCGTCCTGGTTGACGATGACCACGACATCGTCCATTCCCAGAACGCTGACCGCCATCTTGTCGGCTCCACATGCATTATAGACGATGCTGTTGTTGGTGTCGATAAGGACGGGGTCTCCGACGGTGACATTGCCAGCCGCATCCATCGGGAAGGTACGTTCGATGGAATCCCACGAGCCGAGGTCGTCCCACACGAACTTGCCAGGGACGACATAGACGTGCTTCGCCTTCTCCATCAGCGCATAGTCGATGGAGATGTTGGGGAGGGCGTCGAAGATTCTGGAAGCACGCTCGGGGGAGTTTTCGAGGAGGGCGTCGGTGAGGTCCTCCAGCGTCTCCGCCATGACGGGATTCGCCTTGCCAAACTCGTTCTGGAACGAGGAGAGGCGCCAGAAGAACATGCCGCTGTTCCAGAAGTACTTGCCAGAGGCCACGTACTTGATGGCGTCATCGCGGTTGGGCTTTTCGCGGAAGCAGACGACAGGAAGCATGGAGGAATCGTACTTGCCTGAACTGTCGGCAACCTCGATGTAGCCGTAGCCAGTTTCGGGGCGGACGGGCTGGATGCCGATGGTGACCAGCCCTTCCTGCTGCTCTGCGCAGTCCATCGCGGCGCGGACGGCCTCGACAAAGGGAGTCGTATCAGGGATGCGGTGGTCGGCGGTCAGCACGCCCATCGTGACCTCCTCGGGGGAGAGGCGCGTCTTGGCGAGGATTTTGGCGGCGGCATAGATGAGGCAGCCAGCCGTATTACGCTTGCTGGGTTCCGCGATGATGTTCTCCTCGGGAATGTCCAAGCCAGCGTTGCAGATGGCCTCGCGCAGGTGCTGCGAGGTGGCGATGTAGATGTTTTCGGGGGGGACAATGGCCGTGCTTCGTTCGACGGCCTCCTCCAGAAGCGACTGTCCACTTCCCGAAAGGGTCAGGAGTTGCTTGGGGTGGTTGAAACGGGACAAGGGCCAAAAACGCTCGCCCGTGCCGCCTGCCATAATCACGATGACTTTCATTAGTGTTACCTCCTGTTTTGGGTGATTCTCGAAATATATCGTTACTATAGCAGGATTCGGGAAAAAGTCTAGTTTTTTTCTACCACATCTGCAAAAAAACCTGCTCAACGGTTGGCATGGTGACCTCGTAGGTTCTGGTGTCGATGATTTTGTAGGGGGTCTTGTGGGGGACCTGCCCGCGTTCCATCAGCTCAACGCGGAACGTGCAAGGCGTCGTCGGCTTGTAAACAGGGATTGCGCCATTCTGCAAGGCCATGATGGCCTCCACCGCCTTGTCATGAATCAACTGGTGCGTCTTGGAAAGTGGCGGGAAGAAACCGCCGAAGCATGAGTAGGCCTTTTTCACCTCAGCCGTGACGATTTCGGGAATCTGCGCCCTTGCCTCGGCACACGCCTTGTCATCACCCGTCACCAGTATGCAGGGCACGTCATATTCGGCGGCGGCGTAGGCAAGAATGCCTATTTCGCCGATGGGGGTGCCGTTGAGCCAGCAGTTCTGATAGGAGGCACTGGAAAAGGAGTGCTCCAGGATTGCATTGGCCGTGCCCGCCATCGCATGCGAACCAACCTGCATGAAGGCGTCATACTCCTTGAATGTCTTGAAGCGCTCCTCCAGCATGGGGCCGTCGATGAAGTTCGCGCGGTCGTCAATGTCCCGCCGTTTGAGATTGCCACCTCCGCCATGGCCGTCCCGCACGGTGACAACGTCCGCCCCCGCGTCAAAACAACCCGCGACACAGGCATTGATGTCCTCCGCCAGAAGCCTGCGGGCCTCGGCAATCAAATCAGGGCGATTCAGTGAAGCCTTGATGTATTCCGCGCGGCCTATGCCACTGACGCCTTCCAAATCCGTGTTGATAAATACTCTCATAAAAACTCCTTGATAGACCGCAGGCTAAAGCCTGCTACACAGAACAGGCACTATGCCCTTCCCTACTCAAGACACCATTCGGCACAGTGCCCCTGCTGTCCTTCGGCGCAGCGCACTAAGCTACCCTTCAGCGCAGCCCCCAGGCGTCATTCCCGTCGTCCTGACAGCGCGCTCCTTCGGCATCGCACACCAGGTGTCATTCGGCGCAGCACCTCAGGCGTCATTCCCGTCGTCCTGACAGCCCCCTCCTTCGGCATCGCACCCCAGGCGTTATTCAGCGCAGCCCCCAGGCGTCATTCCCGTTGTCCTGACAGCTCGCTCCTTCGGCATCGCACCCCAGGCGTCATTCAGCGCAGCACCCCAGGCGTCATTCCCGTCGTCCTGACAGCGCGCTCCTTCGGCATCGCACCCCAGGCGTCATTCAGCGCAGCACCCCAGGCGTCATTCCC
>JAFTAC010000512.1 GCA_017458805.1 Victivallales bacterium
GGACAGGGAAATCGCCAAGGTGGACGCGGAGCTGGCCAGAGGGCAGCGGGAGCGCGACAATTCTATGGCGGCAAGCATCAATGGGCGGGCGAAGAAACGCCAGGAGATGACCGACGAATACAATCGCACGATTCAGTCATACGACCAGGCGCGGGATCAGGGCAAGGCGGCGAGAGACCAGCGGATGGCCGACAACGTGGCGCGTCGGCAGAAGGAGCGTGACAACCTCAAGGGCGAATGGAATCTGCTCCAGCAGGGCATCGAGCAGGCGCAGACCGAGGCACTGATGGCCAACAAGGGCAAGTACGACGAAGCGGTGGCCGAGGCAGGACGCGACCTGGCTGCGGCGACTGCCGAATGGCAGGAGGCCGTGGATGCCGTCAAGAAGAAGGCCAACGCGCCAGGATCTGTTCAGGAAAAGGCAAGCCGCACTGGCGCGGCGATTGCTTCCAGCGCGAAGAAGAGCGGAATGGCCACCGACCTGAGCGGGAAGACCGCTGGCTCTTTTAGCGCGAAGGCACTGGGACGGCTCATCGGCGGGAACACGGCTGCGGAGCGGACGGCGAAGGCGACGGAGGCATCGAAGAAGCAGCTGGAACGCCTCAACGGGAATATAGAACGGCAGCATAGCGGCGGGGCCGCATTGGCATACGGGAGCTGACAAATGGCGACATCGTCACTAACGGTAGCCCAGAAATGGGACGCAATACAATTCAACATCAAAAACGGCAATTTCTGCGACCAGGAAAGCACCGCGACTATCGGATACATTGTGCAGGGGACGGCCAGCGACACCGAGGCACTGATGGCGGCATACAATCAGGCACCGAAGGTGCTGACACAGAACCCGTCGGACAAGCAAGGCATCCCGAAACGAACGGTGACCATCAGCGAACGACTGGGCGAGAACATCTGGCGCATCGACGTGGGCTACGCCTGGAACGCGAACAACAGCGACGACACCGACGACAAGGAGGTTCCAGAAATCAGCTTCGAGGTGAGCGGCGGAACGGAACACATCACGCAGGCATACGAGCAGAAATGCGTCTATAGCCTGGTTCCAGGAAAGAAGGACAGCGACAGCGAGGCGGAGAAGGTGCCAATCGGCTGGAACGGCAAGACAGGCGAGGAAAGCGAGGTCGCGGGCGTGGACGTGCCGATCGGGCAATTCACCCTCACATACAAGAAGATCATGAATTACAGCAAGGTAGTCAGCACTTCCTGGCTCCGCAAGGTCGCAGCCTGCTACGGACGAATCAACCGAGGCAAATGGAAAGGCTGGGAAGCAGGAGAGGTCATGTTCAACGGCGGCGGCTTTTCGACACCGATGAGAGGCGCGAAGAAGGTCGCCGTGACTTTCAACTTCCTCATCCGCATCAACGAGGACAACGTGAAGATCGGAGGCCACAACATCGGCAAGGTTCCAGGACACTGGTACTGCTGGGCGATTTATGAAGACGACCCAGAGAGCAAGGGCGGCAAGAAAATCAAGAAGGTGTACAAGGCTAGGGTGAACAAAGAAAGCGACTTCAGCGCACTGGGCGTATAAAGGAGGTAGGATGACCATTTTCTCTCATGTCAACACAGGCGACCCCTTCAGGCCATCGGCCAGCAGGGAAAACGCACTGACCGACCTCCTGAACGCATACGGCATGGACGGAGCTGGAAACGGGAAGCGCACGGTTCAACGCTCCTTTTTCATTTCCGTTTATAACGCAAGCGACGAGACCATCAAGGTCGGACGGGCTGCGACGCTGGACGAGAGCAAGGACGAAAAGAACGGACTGGTGCCCTGCGTTCCGTTTGACGGGACATCCAGACCATGGGGAATCGCCAGAGCGGACATCGAGAAAGGTGCAGCAGGGACGCTCATCATTGGCGGCATAACGACGGCAAAGGTATCTGACGGAGACGGAGACCGAATCACACCAGACAGCGATGGCAAACTGGCCAAGGCACCAGCGGGCGAATGGCGGGTGCTTTTCACGAGGGAAGACGGGCTGGCCGACATTCAGCACTGCGGTCCATACCCATACGCTGGCGACTTCAGGATGAGGCTGGAAAAAGGAAAGCCGAGCGGCGGCGGCACGGTGGAACCAGAGAACGACGACGACATGAGCGACAGCAGCTCCAGCGGAGGACTTCACGGCTGCGGCGTGGTGACATACTGCAACGGACACTGGGGAGTGGAGCCGATAGGAGACTGCGACGAGGACAGCGACAGCAGCAGCTCGTCCAGCAGCAGTAGCAGCTCAAGCTCATCCAGCAGCTCATCCAGCAGCAGCTCAAGCTCAAGCAGAAGCTCGTCCAGCAGCAGTAGCAGCAGCGGAGGCGAACCAACGCTGGTGGTGGTGGTGGACGGCGGGACGGTCTTCTATGGGGCGCACGTTTTGACGGTCAGCGGGGCGAAATTCCAGGCAACGGACGGCTACATCTATGTGAACTGGAACGCGGAACAGGCAAAGCTGGCATTCAGCAGTCAAAAGCCGACACCGACCGAGAAATGGCACTGCGCCATCATTGGCGAGGTGAGGGAAAGCGGAAATGCAATCTGCATCATCCAGCAACAACACGGCCCCGTGGTTCAGGCACTGAGCAGGCAAGGCATTTTCACGATGGTCAAGGAAAACCTCATAAGGTAGGCGGCAATGTTCTGGCGGCGAAGCGGCAAAATAATCA
>JAFTAC010000513.1 GCA_017458805.1 Victivallales bacterium
CTGGGTCATCGGTGTATCCAGGCTTTCATCGCTTCTGGCTTTCATTGTTTTGCACCTTTGTTTTCCGTTTTACAATGGGGGCCGCGGGGAATGGGCTCCCCGCGGCGCGCGGCTAACCTACTCTTCGACCTGGGCGTTGCGCAGGACCTTGATGAGGTCAAGGACGGTTGCCTCGGTGTCTAGCAGGATGCGGGTGGCCATGTTCTTGTGGTAGGTGAAGAAGAGCAGTGAGGGGACGGAGATGATGAGGCCGACGCAGGTGGTCCACAGAGCGGTGGAGATGGACTGCGCAAGCAGCTTTGCCTTGGCGGCGCCTGTCGCATTGGCCAGACCGGCGAACGCGGCAACCATACCAGTAACCGTACCCATAAGACCAAGCATGGGGGCGATCTGACCGCAGACGTTCAGGTAGTTGACACGCTGCATCAGCTTCTCGCTCTCCATATCGGTGGCGGAGGAGACAGCCTGCTGCACGACTTCATAGCCGTCGTTGATGTTGTCGAAGGCGACCTTGAGGATGTTGGCCAGCGGGCCTGGGTTGGCGTCGCAGCAGGCGACAGCCGAGGTCAGATCGCCCTGGGAAAGGGCCTCGCTCACGCCGCTGATGACGCTGGGCGGCAGGAACTTGTCTCTCTTGACAACAATATAGGCGTTGATGATGAGCGCGAGGGTGACAAAGGACGTGGCGAAAAGGCCCAACCAGATGAGCAGGTTGACAATGGAACCGCCATAGATGATGTCCCAGATGCCCTGGCCGCTGCTTGCAGCCGCCTCGCCGCCTTCCGCCGCCGCTTCCTGTGCGAAAACACTGACGCCGCAGACCAGCAGCAGGACCATAATCCGCCAGAAATTACTCTTCTTCATAAAGACCGTTTCTCCTTTTGTGGGTGGTTATGTTGTTGTTTTTAAATAACTGATTTCCCGCAAGCTTGCGCTTGCGGCACAGGACAGAGAGCTTGCGCTTGCGGCACAGGACAGAGAGCTTGCGCTTGCGGCACAGGACAGGAAATCTGTTCTGTGCGCCGCGCTCAAGCGCGGCGTTTTCTACTCCATCGCCTCGATTTTGCCGACGCGGGGGTCCTTGAGCTCCTTCATGATGGCAACCGCCTGCTTTTTGGCGTAGGCGCGCTCCGCCTGGACCTTCTTCTTGTCGAAGAGGAGCAGGGTCTTGAGGTATTCAAGGACGGCCTGCTTCTTCTGCCCCTGGGCAAGAAGAGCCTCGCCGCGCATGTTGAAGGCCTTTGCGGCGATGTTGTCGTCCTTGCTCATCATCAGGTTCTTGAGCAGTTCCTCGGTCTTGTCGTATTTCTGCGCCTTGATGAGGCATTTGATTTCAGTTTCGATGAGGTCGTCGCGATTGGGGCCAGGGGTGCGCTTGGCGAGGGCAAGGGCCTTGTTGGCCTCGTCGAGATTGTTCTTGCCGAGGTAGGCTTGCGCCTGGCAGCTGGCGATATAATCGCCCCAGCCCAGGAACTTGTAGGCCTCGTAAAGCGACTTGGAGGCATTGATGACATCATCATACCTGTCCGCCAGCAGGGCGGCGCCGAGCTGTTCGACTTGCGGGGGCTTCGGCACCACTGCATAGCGGTACATGTTCCTGGAGAAGAGAATAGGCTGCTGACCCTGCTTGACCAAGACATTCAGGTCGCCATTGGCGTTCTTCACCTTGATGTCGATGGCCTTCTGCTGGGAGCCGTCCGCCTTCACGACATAGCATTTCTGCGCATACGTCGAAAGGGCTGCGAACGCAATCATTACAACGAGCAAAGTTTTTTTCATAACGAGTACCTCAATTAAGGCTATTATAATGTTTTTATTGATTTTGTCAAACGTTGAATTGCAAAAAACAATGGCGTTACTTCAGGAGGCGAGTGATGGCGGCGGTGTGCTTCCCGTTGGGGAATTCCTTCTTGTATTTCTCGGCAAGCCTGGCGAGTTCGTCCATCTTGCCGTGCTTCTTCAGGAGTTCGGCATAGCCGAGGGTCGCCCTTTCAATCCATGGACGGCTCTCCTGGTTCGCGGCATCGCCCAGCATGGTGACGAGCTGGTAGGGCGCCATGGCAAACTGCTCCTTGGCGGGGTCCTTGGCAAATGCTTCGGCCAGCAGGCAGAGGGCCTTGTTCTTGACTGCGGCGTCTGTTGTGAACCGCAGAATCTCGTTGAGCTCCTTCTCGGCACCGTCGCTGTCCTTCTGTGCGGACCTGGCCTCGGCGGCGATGAACTTCACATCGTAGAAGTAGGCAGTCTTCTCGTTCTTGGCCAGCAAGTTGTCAACGAACTTGACGGCATTGGCATACTCCTTCTTGGCGAGATACGCCTCGGCTCCGCGCGCATAGGCCTTGTCGCGGATGTTGACGGGCACCTTGGCGGCAGTGGCGGGGGCCTGAGCCAACTTCAGCAGCCTATCGGCGGACTTGACGGTCACGTCGGGGGCATTGATTTTGAGACCCGCATCCAATAGATAGGAGAGGTTCGCAATCTCCAGAGCCTCGACGGCACCTGCGTTGGCAAAGAGGTCCGTGAAGGTCTTTGCGGCGTCGGCGGGCTTGTCGGCATCCAACTGGGCACGGCCCAGATTGAAGCGTGCCTTCTTGTTGGCATCGGAATCGGGGAAGTTGACTGCCAGTTTCTCCAATGCCTTGGATGCATTGTCGTTCTCGCCCAAATCCATATAGATGGTACCAAGGCGCGCGAGGTTGTTCGGAGACTTGTTCGATTTCGGGTACTTCTGGTCAAAGGTTGTGAACTCGGCAATGGCCTTCCTCTTCAGGCCGTTGACCTTCTCCTGGATGGGTTTGATTTTCTCATCCATGGCGGCCAGGGCGGCATCGGCGGACTTGACCAGGTCATCCGCGTTCTTGACGCGACGCTGGATTTCATCATTCCATACTTTGAAGAGTTCGTTGGACTTCGCGCTGACCTTGTCCTGCGCCTGTTTCAGGCTGCCAGCAAGTTTCACAAGCTCGCCGACAACGACCTTGCGCTCATCGCCCTGCTTGGCGAGTGCATCCAATGTCTTTGCATTCAGGTTCTTACGCCTGTTTGTCACCTCGATGCGGGCGTTGACGATCTCCTGACGGAGCTGGCTGGCCTTGACAGCAAACGCAGCGGCATTGAGGGCATCGGCGGCATCGGCCTCTTCCAGTTTCTTGGCTGCCAGTTCCTTTTCCATGTCCTCTTGCTTCTTGAGGATTTCAGGAGAGGCCTTCGCCGCCTTCTCTTTGTAGGCGTTTTCCAACCGCTTCATGGCGGCTGCGAGAGCCTCCGCATTGTCGTTGTCGTTTTCGAGGCGCTGCTTCTCGGCCTCAGCAGCCACGGCTTCGCGCTCGACTTTGGCAATCTCCTCGGAAAGGGTCTTGAACTCCTTTTCCAGCTTCTCAACCTCGGCCTTCAGGGTAGCACAGGCTTTCTTCTGATCAGCCTCGGCGGCCTTGGCGTTTTCGAGGGCGCGCTCGCCATCCACCTTGGCGGCTTCAAGGAGCGGCAGGTTTTCGCCGATTGCGGTCTGGTCGCCCTTCAGGGTATCGACCTTCTGCTTTTCAAGACCTTCCAGGCGGTTTTGTATTTCGTTGTTGATTTCCTGCTGTTCGCGCTGCTTTTCAGCGGCGGGCAAAGTCTCCATCTTGGCAATCCTATCCATCAACTGCTCCTTGGCCATCGCCTGGAAGTCGAGGGAGGCCTCGAAAACAATCTGCGCGATGTTCTTCTCCTCCTCCGCAAGCTCCTCTTTCTGCTTGTCCAACTGCGCCACCTCTCCCTTTGCCTGGTCGGCAGAACGCTTGGCGGCACGGCTTCTTGCGCGGAGAACCTCTTGCTGCTCCTTGAGCGTTATGATGGGCTGGCGTTCTTTTTCGCCCGCCAAATCATACGCCCACGGCATGTAGGCCATCGCATCCTCCAGCAGGGCTTTTGCCTTCGGCGTGCCGACGTTAATGCCTTTCTCCTTGCCTTTTCCGCCCTGGAAGAGGTCGATGATTTCCTGCAGGTGCGGGAGAGCATCCATAGGCGTGTCCCCGTAGAGCGAAAGTTCCGCTGCACGGAACTTGGCCTGGAGGCGGTCGTCGCTACGCTCGTTGGAGGTGTCCGTCTCCTCATCATAGTAGGCATTGAAGGCTTCGGCCCCCAGCTGTCCGAAGTTGGTCTCGGTCACGGGGGCGCCGTATTTGTCCTTCAGCCCTGCGATTTGCTCCTTGGTGCTGCTGTTGAGGGTGTGATAAATCCAGCCCAGCTTGTAGTAGGAACGAATGCCCTTGTCGAAGGCGCTGAACACCTCTGTCAGGCGATGGTAGAGCGGGATGGCGTCATAGAAGGCCTGGACGGCCTGCTGCTGCAAAGCCTGCTTTTTGGCCGTGTCCTTCTCCTGGTTGGACTTGGCAATGAGTTCGCTGCCCTTCTGGTACTGAAGTTCGGCTACTGCATACGCGACATCGGGGGCTTTCTGGTGGGCGGGGTCCAGTTTCACGAAGAGGTCCCACACCTTGATGGCGCGTGCCTGTAGTTCGTCCTTGCGAACAGGGTTCTGTTCCTTGCGGCTGCGTTCGAAGAGGATGCCGCCGAGACGGTAGGCGGCGTCAGCGGACCCTGCTTCCTTGGGCATGGCATCGGCGACGTATGAGACGAGAGCCTCCGCATGGTCAAGCATGTCCAGCTGTGCGTAGGCGATGGCGAGGCGCATGACCACGTTGGGGAGCTTGCGGCTGCGGCGTCCTGCGCGGACGGCCTCCAGGTAGATTGGAATGCAACTCTGGTAGTCGCCCTTCGCGAACAAGGTCTGGGCTTGTTCGATTTTGAGGTCGATGGCTTCGCCGCCGTCGCCCTGTGCAATCTCGATTTTCTCCTGGTACATCTTTTCAGCGAACCTGCTGCAGTCGTTCTGAATGACCATAATCTCCTTGCGAAGGACGGTGTCGGGATAGTTTTCGAGGAGGGCATCCAGATACTTGGCGGCGCCCAGAACCTGTTTTTTGCCGAGGTCGGGATTGCCGCCGAAGTGAGTGGCAACACCCTGGTAATAAATGGCCTCCGCCTTGTAGAACATGGCCTCTGCGACAGGGGACTTGCTCGCACGGTCGCTCTTGGGCATGGTGTTTTCCATCTCCTCCAGGAAGGAGTCAGCCATCTTGATGGTCTTGATGGCCTCCTTGAAGTTATTGATTTTTGCGCAGTCGGCAGGCTTCTTGTTTCGCATGGCGTTGTTGGCGGCGTTGCGACCAAGCAGAATCTGTACGCGCGCATATTGGAGATAGGCTGAGGCTCCCACGCCGTCACGCACGAACTGCAGGCTTTTCAACTTGCCCAAAATTGCATTAAGCCCCGCGACGTCAATAGGCTTCTTCTCTTCAAGTTTGTTTGCCTCGGCGTCGATAGTTGCCTGAAGTTTAAGAAACTCCATCTGGCGGTCATCACCGCCGACTCCGTCCATCCCTTCGAGTTTTTCGAGGATGGCGGCTGCCTCCTTGCCTTTGCCCATCTCCTTGAGGACACGGCTGTAGAGCATTACCGCCCGGCGGAATTCGTTTTTGGCGGATTTGCCCTTCTGCGGGGCCGTCGGGTTTTTCGCAAAGTATTCTTTATAAGCCTTGTCAGCGTCCTCCAGGCGTTTTCGTGCGAAGGCGGCCTCGGCCTTCAGCAGGATGGCGTCCGTGTAGTACTCCGAGGTTTTCGGGAAGGCGGCGATGATTTTGTCGGCGTCGCCCACCTTGCCTGTGCTGTAGTAGTAGCGGGCGGTTTCCAGGTTGATGGCATCCTTCTTGGCAGGATACTTCCTGGCCATCTGCTGGAGCTGCATCTGAACATAGTCCGAGAACTCCAGTTCGCCCAAGGCACGGATGAACTCCAGATCCAGCGCAAACTCGTCAATGGCCATCAGGCTGCCCGAAAACAGGAGAAGCGTAGCGCAGACCGCCATAAGCAGTTTCTTGCCCAATGTCTCCTTTCCTTCAAAACCTATACGCATACTACCTCCAAAATCTGTTTTTTGGGTATGATTATTCCGTTATAGACCGAATTAGAAATTAGAAATTAGTAATTGCCAATTCAGTCTTATGAGTGGTTATCTCTATATTGTAGTATGTTTTTTGTCAAAAACAAATGCCTTTTGCAAAAAAAGCATTTTTGGAGTATATTATAGACGCTTTTAGGTCTTCTAAGGTAGGTCTTCTAGGTTTAAGTTCTCTAGGTCCTCTAAGTCCTTTAGGGCTTAGGTCTCCTAGGGACAGACAATGTTTGTTAAGGAGATACAGCAGTGAAAATACTCGTCTTGGGCGGCACAGGGAATCTTTCGTCGGACAGCGCAGAGTTGATGTTGAAGCGCGGCAACGAGGTCACGTTGGTCACCCGGGGGCGCAACCCCGTTCCGCAGGGCTTCGGCTCCATCGTGGCTGACCGCTACGAGCCAGGCGCACTGAAAAACGCCATCGGCGACCGCTCTTTCGACGTGGTGGCGGACTTCACCACCTACACCCCCGACCAGGCGAAACTGGCCTGGGATGCCCTGTCGGGGCGCTGCGGGCAGTACATCTTCGTGAGCACGATATGCGTCTATAGCAAGCCCGCCCCCAGACTGCCCATCACGGAGAACGACCCGCAGGGCAACGAGTTTTCCGAATACGGGCGCCTCAAGGAGCAGTGCGAGGTGTTCTTCCGTGGCGCAGCGGCAGACAAGAACGTCCCGCTGACCATCGTGCGCCCCGCCCATACCTACTCGCCCCGCTGGATACCGAACCCCGTCACCAGCGCTGGCTACACGCTGGCGTGGCGCCTGGAACACAACCTTCCCGTCTTCATCCACGACGATGGCCAGAGCCTCTGGACGCTCACCCACACACGCGACTTCGCCGTTGGCTTCGCGGGGCTTGTGGGCAATCGCGCAGCCTTCGGGGAGGCCTTCCAGATCACCTCCGATATGGTGCTCACCTGGAACCAGATCATGGCGGAAATCGTCAATGCCGTAGGTGTGAAGGAGGCGGACATACGCCACATCCCGACGGACGTCATCTGCGGCATCGAACCGATGATGACCGCCAAGCTCAAGGGCGACAAGGCCCACCACGGAGTCTTCGACTGCGCAAAGCTGAAGCGCATCGTGCCTGATTTCCAGTGCCGCATCCCCTTCCGCGACGGCATCCGCGAGTCCATCGCCTGGTTCCGCGAAGACCCGTCCCGCATGGTGCCCGACCCCAAAATCAACGCCATCTACGACCACATCCTCGCCAAAGCATAGCTTTTGCCGTATTCACGTTGCACATTATCGCGTCTTCAAGGAGAATGACAATGAACAGGAGAAAGACAATGAGCATTGGTAAGAAGATTATGGTTGCGGCCCTGTGTCTGATGTGTGCAAGCATGGTACATGCCGTAGGTTTGGACGCAGAGAAGGACCCGTTTGTCATCGGGATGTTCGGGGTGCTTCATTGGGACGAGGAGACTTTTGCCTGGATGGAGAAGATGGGCGTCAACTACGTCCATAGCTACCGTCTGTGGAAAGAGACGGACATGACGCCGTCGCTGGATTTGGCTGCCAAGCACCACATGAAGGTGATGGTTGACCTGGGAGCGCACATCCGCATCGGAAAAAACAACGAACCCGACTGGGAAGAGAAGATAGGGGCGCAGGTGCGAGCCGCCAAGGACCATCCCGCCATCGGCGTATGGCAGATTTGGGACGAACCTGCCACCAATATGCTCCCGCAGGTGCGCAAGGTCAACAACCTGGTGAAGAGCATCGCCAACCAGCCGACAGAACTGGTGATGAACGAGCGCACCGAATACTGGAACAGTCGCGGCTCCAGCGACATCTGGGCCTTTGACAACTACCCTGTTCGGGGCATGGCGTTTCCCGATGAAAACCTCCAGTGGCACAGCCGTGCCATGCGCAACGCCTCCACCGCATACAACTTCAAGGGCACGCCATTCTTTGCCGTGACGCAGGCTACGGACTTCTCCTGCTTCACGAGGAACATCAAAGACCCGGAACGGCTCGCCAACCTGCGCTACCCAAACCTGACCGAGATGCGCTTCATGCTCTTCTCCGACCTCTGCTATGGCGTGCGTGGCATCTGGTTCTTCTCGGAGGCGCACTGCCATCGGGAACGCCCCCAGGGACGCGCCTTCGTGGCAGAGACCCTGGAGCCTGTCATACAGGATATCCGTGCCTTCCTGACGCTTGTGCCGCAGCCATGGAAGCCCGCCCTGCGCGACTCCAAGAACATCGACATCGCCAACAAGGTCTCATTTGCATCATTCGATACGGCGGCTGGGACGGTCATCATACTGACGAACGACACCAAGGAAAACCGCCCTCTGTCGGTTGATCTCACCGCCTTCGCAAATCGTCCGCCTGACGGACAACTGTCCCCCTGGGGCTTCACGCGCAAAGAAAACGGTGCAACCTGGCAGAATGGCGTGATAAACGTCCCCGCTGCACTTCCATGGGAAACGTTTATCTGGTTAATTAGGAAATAAGGCCAAAACGTTCTTTGCCCCCAAACAAGATGAAAAGCTTCTATCTGACTTTTTGCCTATGGAGTTTTCTGCTTGTTGCAGCTCCGCTTGATTTTGACTGGGGTGATCCTGGCTGGCATGGCTGGCGCACGCTGCTGTTCAATCGCTCCAAGTATGAAAAAGGACGCGGCTTCGTTTTACAAAGCGGCGACCAAGGACGGCTCTATTCCCCGCCAATGGAAATCAATGCGGATGAGCTGGGGGAATTGCGCTTGACAGATGTCAACCCAGAAACCCTGGGAAAGCTCTACTTCGCCGCCAAGGGAGAGGATTTCAAGGAAGCCGCCAGCGTCCGCTCAGTGCAAGAGGGAGATACACTGCTGTTCCTGGCTTCCCAAAACCCTCATTGGCATGGGATGATTGCCTCTCTCCGCATTGACCTTTATCAGGGCGACGGCGACGTTTGCCTCACCAGGCTTACCATCACTCCTCCCGAACCACCTGGCTCCCTGCGTTCTCCGTGGGCGGAATCCACGCCGCTGGCGGCTGGTGCCACCACTGCCATCACCCGCGAAATACCGCTTTCAGCCCCTGTGCTATGGCACGCCACCACCACTGCCAACCTGGAGCTGACTGTAGAACAATACGACCTCTATGGCACCAAACTTGGTACGCATCGGGAGACACTGGCAAGTGGCACCCGTGATAGAATCCACCCAATACCACTTATACTCTTATGCAACAATAAACATCGAAAGGGGCTGTTGCATAACTGTAGTCAGGCATTCCAGTGCCTGTAGAATATTCATTGTTTCCGTTAGCGGAAACAATGAAATCTTGTAGTTTTGCAACAGCCCCTTTCATGCAAAACACTACTGTTGTGGCTGTGCCAACGCCCGCAGCGAGACGTTTTTCAGGGTGCAGCCATCGCCTGGCTTCAAAGAGCCGCCCCACAGCCCAAGCTGCACCTTGCCAGCCGCCTCAAGGGTGAATTTGCACTGGTATTTCATAGTGCCGATGGCTTTAGCAGTCGGATGCTTTCCGTCGGGGAGTTTTGCGCTTAGGCGAAACTTGGACGTCTCCTCTGCAAACTCCAGCTCATAGCGATAGCTTCCCGCCTCCAATGCAACAGTGGTGGAAAGCAAGAGGTTGCCGTCTGCCGTCGCCTGGAGACGGAATCCACCCTCCGTTGTGGAAACCTCGTGTGCACAGCCAGCTACGCTCCAACCTTTCTGAAGCTTGCCCTCCACGGCCTGTGGCATCGCCAGCAGCTCATCGCCGACAGGCTCCAGTCCAGCGGTAAGTTCTTCCTCGTCAGCTTGATTTTCGGTTCCCTCCTCCACCACTTTCCGCAGGGAGATGGAGTCCACCCACGCCCCCTTGCCAGGGGAGGTTTTTGCCCCGCGTATGGTGAAATCGCAGAAGCTGGATTTTGCATTGAACTCCACGCTGAGGGTCTGCCACTCCTGTGTTTCAACGCCCCGCGCCTGCACGTTCTTGCCGTTGCAAGCCACGGAGAGGTAGAAGTTGCGCGGCTCCTCGCCACGCACCAAAGCCGTGGCACGGTAGCGTTTTCCGGGCTGCACCTGTATTCGCTGGCGTGCCCTCCATTCGGAGCCATGCTTGGGGAAAAGCACCTTCATCGAGCGCCCGCCTGTCTTGTAGTTTTCCGTGTCAAACGTGACGTATCCATCGTGGGGATCAAGCGGTATCTCCGTTGCGGTGCGCATCGTGATGACCCAGCCAGGAAAGGCAGGATCGTTCAAGGAAGAATCGGACGACTGCACGCTCCCCGACTGGTCTGCGTTGAAGGCCAGCTCTGGACCGGCAACGACATATCGCTTCGGCTCTATGACCTTCCCGCTGAACTCCATCCACTTGCTGACCCCACCATCGACAACACCCAGATAGACAGTCTTGCCGTGGACAATCATCCTTCCGTTCCACTCTGGGGAGGGCTCAGGCAGCTCCGCCGTCTCGTCAAGATAGATGGAACCTGGCAGTGTGACCTCGGGGATGGTGGCGGGGGATGGGGTTTTGCCGTCAAATGCAACAGGCACCTCCACGTTGATGAAGCGGTTGCCGTTGATCCATTCCCCCTGCCCGGGGACGCTTCCCGACAGCCCGAACCCAACTTTCGCATTGACTATCAGGTTGTTGAGAAAGGTGTTCTCATAGCCGCTGCGAACGACAAACGCCTGGTGCGGCATGTCATACACCATGTTGTTCATCCAGACAGAGCGACCGCTGTTGCACTCGAAGCCGAAGCTTTCATCTATGTCCAGCGACCTGCCATCCACGATGTTGTTGCAGACAGACACAAACGGCTCCTTGCCGCCTGTTTTGATTTCTATGACGGAACGGTAACCCGAGTTGGTGCAGATGTTGCCCATCACCAGCGAACGGTTTGCCTTCAGGTAGATGGCGGCCCCCGCCAGACGCACTCGCTTGCCGTCCCGCTCCACCCAGTGCCCGCGCAGCGCCGTGCCGTCCTCCTGGACAATCTGATGGCCGACGGGCTCTCCAGGCACAGGCTCGCCCCTGGTGACGTCGCGCACGATGTTTCCCTCCACGACGACGTTGTTTCCATAGACGAGGATGCCGTGGATATAGCTTTCCGTGACCTTCGAGCCGCGTCCGCCCTTCAGCAGACGGTTTCCCTTGACGACGGCGTTGGAGAGGTGCGCGGTGCAGCCGTCGGAGACCTGGCCTCCCTTGCCAAGCTGCATCCCGCAACGCCCGAAGTCGCGCAGCTCGTTGTTCAGCACCTGGATGCCGCCTGGCATGGGAACATTCAGGTGGATGGGGTTGTCGCATCCCTCGAAAAGGCAGTTCTCAATGCGGGCCCGTTGAATGGTCGAGCCATTGGCCGCAACGCCCTTCTCCTCGCAGAAGAATCGGCAATTGTATATTTCCAATGCCGCGATGGCGTTCTTGACGGCGTTTCTGTCGCCGTCCTTCATCCAGTAGCCGTCGATGCCATTATAGCTCCGAAACTCCATGTTGCGCAGAATCAGCGTTGGCGGATTGTCCGCCGAGGGCTCGTTGAGGTCGATGGCAGACGCACGGTTTGGGTTCATCCACCCCCGCTCGCCTTTCGCGCTGCTGCTGAGCACGCCTGGCAGGCCGCGCCCCTCCAGCACAAGGGTGCCGCCCGTATGGTGGATAAGCGGCGACACCGAAGCGGCCAGTTCCGCACCGTCCTCGAAAACCAGCGTCATGCCATCGCTAACCTCTAGGGTGCGCTCCAGCTCAATCCTGCCGCTGGGCACCGTGATTTCACGCGACGCCTTCCTGGCCGCCTCAAAGGCGTCATTCCAGCTGTTTTCGTTCGTTTTATATACCGTGAGTTCAACGGCCATCAACGGCAAGGCAAGCAACATCAATACACTAAGTTTCATCGGTATCTCCTATTTTCTTGTGTCGGTCATAAAAGCCCTCCGAGCAAAGTGCACGCTCAACTACGGGTGTTGTCATACCCTGTGGTCTTAGCGTCCTGACAACGCGTCTTTTAGGGTTGCGGTCTAATGTAGCCAGCTTCTTTGCGCTTGTCAAGTCGGCTTTTTGATATTGGAAAACTGACAATAATTGGTATTGTGCGGTATTCTTCAATGCTCATTTCGCGTCTCCGTCGAACGAAAAGGAGGAGAATACAGGGATTGCCCCATACCGTCCCTCAAGATATGCCTTGGCAAGCACCCTGTCATAGCGTTCCTTGAATCTGTCAAGCGAGTAAAGGTGGCTGTTGTTGGAGGCATCCCTTTCCACAAACCAGATTTCATCGCGCCTGAAGAGGTTTTGGTCCATGATGGCATCTTCGTGCGTGGTGAAAATCAGTTGCGTCCTGGCGTCTTTTCTTTTTTCGTTGAACAACTCCAGAAAGCGCCTGGTCAGCATCGGATGCAGGCTTCGTTCCAGTTCATCCACTACAAAGACTGTGTCATCCGCCTCTGTAAGCAGCATATCCAGCAAATCAAAGACGCGCCTTGTCCCATCTGATTCCTCGTTAAAGGCGAAGTCGTAGAATGAATCCCCATGCCGAAATCTCAAGGTCGTGATGGTCGGTTCAGAGCCCGAGGCAAACACAAGGGAGAAAAAGTCATCCCGAGAGCGCATGGACAACTTTATGGTCTTTGCGCTGTCCCGCAATTTCGTCTGCACATCCGTCAGTATGTCCTGCAGTATGACAGGATGAATTTTGCGTTTGAACTCATCCATCGAGATGACGCGGATAGCCACGTTGCTAATGCCAGTGTCAAACGTGCGAATCAAATCGTTCACCCGAGCGAGCGAGTCCTCGTTATAATAGTAGCGGAAATCGGTGATGGGTGAATTGGGGGAAAACACGATGATATGCTTCATCAGCCACAAATGAACAGTTTGAAATACGGATAGCGCGGAATCGCTCCTAAAGCTCTTCCCGCGATTCAGTTCCGTCAAAAAGAGACCTGTCGAGTTGGTGGAGAAATCTCTTGAGTATGTCAGGAATCTTTGCGTGTCCTCTGGATTCAGTTTCCTGCCGCAGACAATGCCACCTTCCTTTCCAACCTGACGATGCAGAAGCAACTTTGCCTTTGAACCATTTGGAGAGAGCGAATAGAGCCATTCCTCGACAATGCGACGTTCGTTCAATACGGCTGAAAAACCGTAGGCATAAAACTTGTCAAGTACCGAAAATTGTATTTCCAACACTGTCGGTCGGGTGCGGTTCTTCTCTTCTGATTTGCAGAACCAGTCCATCGCCCAGATGGGAATCGAATCTGATAAAACCATACGGAACAATCGGAAGAAATCCACCAAATTGGACTTTCCCGCAGCGTTGGCCCCATAGATAACCGCATTCTTCAGGATTCGTGCAGTCCTTGGAACATCCACACAATGCTCTGGATTTGTACGAATCTTCGACGAACTGACCATCGTCAGACGCGCGTTCTTATCAAACGACTTGAAATTTTCCAATCGCAGTCCAGAAATCATCTCTATTACTCCTTGTTTGTCGCCATAAATTAATATGATTCCCGCGTTTTTCAAGTCTATTTGTCGAAAAAACCGTCAAATATCACCATTTTATTCTCCAAAGTGGCATCTTAACACTTTGTCCCAATATGTCCCATCCTATGCAAAGCCAAGGGTGAATCCAATGGAAAAAGGCCAACCGGATTGAAAATCAAGACATTCGTGATGTATATTATTCCTTGTTAAAACCAATGTGTAAACACAGTTGTTTTTAAATGCATTTGACAATGGCAGAAAGGACGTAATGAACATGGCAACTACAACAAGCACAACTCGCAAGCGCACAAGCAAGAGCGCGACAAAGGATGATTTGAAGGAAACCGTGAAGCCCGTTCTCCAGGAGATTGAAGACAGCACCTCCTCTGCACTAGAACCCGAGAAAATTCGTGCGCAGGCCGCCGTGGAGCAGGTTCTTGCAAAAGCGGACGCGGCTGTTTCGGTGGATGTCCAGGCTGCCCTGACGGCATTGAAGGAGGCTGTTTTCAAGGAAGCTGACACGCTCTGCGCAAAACTGGCCGAGGAGGCGGAGAAGTACCGCAACCTTCAGGAAGCCGTCAAGTTGAAGTCGGAGGAGCTGAAGCAGATCTATGAGATTGACGCCAATGCGTCGGCTTTGCTTGCGCTTATAGAGGCCCATCGCAGGAAACAGGCTGAGTTCGAGGCGGAGGAAAGCCAGTGGCAGGCTGAGTTCGAGGCGAGAAAGGAGCGTCAGGAGACGGCATTAAGCGAGGAAGCGGAAGAGAAGATGCGCCAGCGCACACGGGAGGAAGAGGAATACAACTACAAGTGGGAAAGGGACTGCACCCAGAAAAAGGCTAAATTCGAGGATGAATTGAACGCCTTGCAAAAGGACATCGCGGCAAAACGCAGCGATTTCGAGGCGGAATGCGAACGGAGGCGTTCCGAACTTGACGAGCGGGAAAGCGCGGTTGAGGTCAGAGAGGATGAATACAAGGCCCTGAAAGAGCAAGTTGACGGCCTGGACGCGACGATAGCGGGAGCGGTCGCTAAGGCTGAAAAGGAATTGACGGCACGCTTGAAGAGCGAATTTGACTTGAAGGAGCAGCTAGCACAGAAGGAGTTTGACGGAGACCGCAAGGTCTATGAGGCAAGACTCGCGGCTCTGCAGAGCCAAAACGAGGCTCTTTCAAAGCAGTTGGAAGATGTGACTGCACGTCAGGAAAAGGCATACGCTCAAGTCCAGGACATTGCCACCAAGGCAGTGGCCAATTGCGGAAAGACTGTCATCGCGACGTCTGCGTCCCCTGCGACACAAACACCCTCAAAATCTTGACACAAGAACCGTTTCGTATGAAGACAAAAATCGATGAGGTGGTGACCGCCAGCAACCTGCGCTCGGCGGCGGGAAGTCGTTCTTATTCGCGCGGCGAGGAGTATTTTCAGACAGGCATGGTGCATCATCTGTACTGCGACGGTGAACAGCTGACGGCGGACGTCCACGGCACGCATGTCTATCGGGCACGCATCACCAATAACAACGGCGGGCTTAACGGCGAATGCAGCTGCCCTGTCGGGCGAGATGGAGCCTTCTGCAAGCATCTGGTCGCCCTGGGACTGGCTTACCTGGACAGCCAGAAGAACGCTCCTGCGGAGAAGAACAAGTCAGCCTTCAGCTGGAAGAATTTTCTGAAAAAGTGCGACAAGGACGAACTCATCAAGATCATCCTGGAGATGTCGCCGAACAACTCCGACGTCATCGAACGCTACAGGATGGCGAACCTTCCGACAAGCAGCAACGCCAAACTGCGCGAACTCAAGAGCAAGGTGGACGAACTGTTCAGCCTTGCCGAAGACATGGAGGAGTACTACGACGACTATTGGGACAGTTATGATGAGAATGACAGCGCGGGCGAGTTCGACGAGCAGAGTGCTCTGTTGCTGAAGGTGCTGGAACGGCTTGCCGTTCAGAAGGAGTTTGAGCTGCTCTGGGGAACGACCACCTACGCCATCGGCAGGTTTCTGGATTGCTCCAACGCGGAAATGGAGTCCGTGCAGGAGTTCGTCGGGGAACTGGTGAACTATTTTCTGGAGACCGTTCATGCACAGGTCAAGCCAGACGACGAAATATACAGGCTGTTTCAGGAATGGGAGGAGAAAGGGAAGAATTTCGGCTATGACGTCATCTCCGACATCCTTTCAGGGCTTTCCGCCGAAAACAGGGAAAAGTGGGCTGTCAAGGCATTGGAGAAGTGGCGCGACTATCCGCCCCGCAAGCTCGGGGACTACTACACGCACGACGAAGAGCACGACTACATCGAAAGGCATCTTCTGGCCTGGGCGGACGAGCACAAGGACGACAAACTGAGGCTGGATATTCTGGAGAAGAGCATGCATACATCCCGCGATGTGGTTGAACTCGCCAAGGAGTACCGCCGCCAGGGAATGCAGGAGAAAATCATCCCGTTGCTCAAGAGGGCGCACAAGGAGCTTGGACGCGACAGGGGTATCACCGACCTGCTCACGGAGGAGCTCCAAAAGTCAGGCGGCGATGAGCAGGCACTCAAACTGGCATGGGACGAGTTCACCAGGGAGCCAATGCACGACGAGGCGCTGAACCGTTTGCAGACCGTCTCCTCCAAGATGAGATGCTGGCAGGAATACTACCAGAAGGCTCTGGACTTTCTGGCGGAGCTGGACAAGATGAATGACAAGCAGAAGCCCCCGTTTTTTTACCGCGACAACATACGCGAACGACGCGTGCAAGTCCTTTTCGCCCACGGCGACCAGGAGGCGGCTTGGGAATTGGCGCAAGGCTCCAGGCTCTCGGAGACGGGCTGGCTGAAACTGGCGGAGTGGCGTTCGAAGAAGATGCCTGACAAATCAGCCTCCGTCCTGAAGCAGCTTCTGGAGCAGGCATTGCGTCCTACTGGCGAAGATGCCTATCGTCACGTCATCGAGTTGCTCAAGACGTACCGCAAATACCTGAAAATGGCCAGCCAGGAGGCGATCTTCATGGCCTGTTGCGCAAATATCCGCGTGGAGTACAAGCGCCGCAGGCTGCTGATGGAGCAGATGGACGCCGCGAAGCTGTAAGCCTTGTCTTCTCCAGCGTCTTGCAATCCACTGAGCTGCTTCTCGCTTTCCATTAGTACAATTAAGTACTAGCTTTTCCATTCAAAGGTCATAGATCCAGCTGCACGGATTTTTCGTAACGCTCTGTTCCCCAAGACGGTAGGAAAAGCAACGTTTTTGTTGCACCCTACTGGTGCGAAGGCATGGGGGCATCCTATTGGCCGCTTGCATTGGGCTACGATTGTTGCACACGACCTGCATTGGCCGCTGTCGCGGCTTTGCTTCCCATGCGTCCAGATTCCCAATTCTGCCGTGCAAGCTGCCTTTCTGAACAGGTATCTTTCAACTTTTATATTAAACTTTCTTCAAGTGTCTATAATAAAATAAGGTGACTTTTTGAATATCAAAAAACCGACTTGACAAGCCCCTCAAATCAGGCTATATTTGTCCCCAACCCTAAAGGGCGGGGCCCCGTTTTCCCCCCGCCGCCATGCCCTCATTTTGTTTTATGGAGGCTTACGGCTTTCTTTGTTGGGAGCTACTCTCTTTGGGAAAGGCAAGCTGTCTCAGTCTAGGCAAACCTTCAGCTGCTGAACTTACAACAAAGGCATCAACTTTTCCGATCCAGATAATGTCAAGGGACTTGCGACTTCTTGAGCAGAAAATAACAGGAGTGTTTTTGCATGAATACCTTCGAGATAACAAGTAATATTCCAATTTACATTGCCTGCCCTGTTTCAGAGCCATTGATTCTGGCGGCGCAGGATTTGGTGCGGGACATTTGGGTGTCCACAGGCAGAACAGCCAAGGTGTGCCTAGGCGAAATGCCCCCGCCCCGTGGTACCATCATTGTGCGCATTGCGCCGGAGGTTTTTCCCGAGGACGCACTGGAAAACTACCGCCTTCACTCCGAGGCGAACAACCAGCTTTGCATCGACGGCTCGGACATGCGAGGCGCCATCTACGGCATCTACGCCTTCAGCTCCAAATGGCTGCGCATCGACCCCGCCTATCTGTGGACGCAGCTGCCTCCAAGACGGCTCTCCACCCCACGATGGCACGACATCCAGTTCGCCTCTGGAAATCCCGCCATCCGCTACCGTGGTGTCTTCATCAACGACGAGGACCTGCTGACGGGGTGGGAAATCGGCGGACCACGCCACACCACCTATAAGTATTACCACACGGTCATTTCGCGGAACACGGCGAAAAGGGTGGCGGAGACGCTGATCCGCATGGGCTACAATCTCGCCATACCCGCCAGCTTCGTCGATATCCGCAATCCCGAGGAGGAGATGCTCCTGGAGGAGTTCTCGCGCCGCGGCCTCATCCTCACCATGCACCACGTCGAGCCGCTGGGCGTCAGCGCCTTCGGCTTCGACAACTACTGGGAGGCGCGTGGCGAGGAGAGAAGCTTCTCCTATTTCGCCGACCCCGATGCCCTGCGCGAGGTCTGGCGCGATTCCATTCGCCGTTGGTCCAAATACCCCGAGGTGATCTGGCAGCTGGGTCTGCGCGGACGCGGCGACAGACCCTTCTGGGAGGCAGGTCTCGCCCCCGAAAGCGACGAGGAGCGCGCTGCCGTGATTTCACGCGCCATCAGCGAGCAGCAGGAGATGGTCAGGGAGATGACGGGCAATCCCGATGCGCTCTTCTCCACCACGCTGTGGGGCGAAGGCTCCGTATTCAACAGCCTCGGGCTACTGGACATCCCCGCCGACGTCATCACGGTCTTTTCAGACAACTGCGCCGGCTGGCGTCTGCAGGATGACTTCTTCCACTCGCCCAACAACCCAGACGCCGCGTATGGTCTCTACTGCCATCATGCCATCATGCTCGGGACGCATCTCTCCCAGGCCATCGGCGCGGCGGATTTCCATGCCGTGCTGACGAACGCAATGGCCACGCGAAAGCTCTGCTACGCCATCTTCAACGCCGCCAACATCCGCGAGTTCGTCTATGGACTGGTCGCCACGGCGAAAATCACGGCGCATCCGGCGGAGTTTTCACCAGCAGTGCATCTGCGCAGCTGGGTCGAGAACCACTTTTCCGCGAAGCTGGACGATATTTGCGCATGCTACAAGGCCTACTTTGCCGCCTTCGAGAAGAACTCGCGCGGCGTCGCCCTCTTCAATGACGGACTACTGCTCAACCGCAGCGTGAAGTCGCTCCGAAAGCTACTCGCAAAAGCGTCGCCAGAGGAAGGCAAGATGGCAACTGCGGATATGTTCCTTAAATCGCTCGCAGATGGCTATCCCGACGTCGGCGATTCCGATGAATTGGTTCGCCTGCTTGAACGCCAGGAGCAGAGCATGGCGGATGTCTATGACGCGGCGGTGAAAATCCAGGCGGAGCTGCCGCAGGAGGAACGCCCCTTCCTCTTCGCGCAACTGGTCTATCCCGCAGGGCTCAACCGTTGTTTCTGCCGCAGCGCAAGGCATTGCCACCTGGCCTTGCAGGCCTTCTGGGCCGCCCAGCCCGCCGACGTGAAACACCATCTTACCGACGCGCGCGCCGCCCTGAAGGCCTACGAGGCACTGCTACCCGATTACCTCACTGGGGAGTTTACCCACTGGTACGACGGCAACGCCAAGGTCGATTACCGCCCCGTGCTAACGATGATGGACGAATTGCTTAACATGTGATTCGCCAGTGAATCTGTGCAGCTGTTCTAAAGGGTGAGCGCCGTAGGCGCGACAAGAATCTAGCCGTGGGTGGCACCTCCGTATTTTTGCGCCGTGCCGCATAGCGAAGCGGAGTAGCAAGGCACTGAAAAAGCCGCGTTAGCGGCGACAAGAATCTAGCCGTGGGTGAAGCGAGCGCCTCGGCGCGAGCGAAACCCACGGCCAGGCGATACCCACAGTTCCGTTGCGCCTTGCTGCATAGCGAAGCGGAGCGGCACGGCGCAGAAAATCTGGCAACCGAGGACTTCAATCCTAGCCCCTGATCCTCCCCTTGAAGAAACAATGCCACTCAATACCATGCAAATCATCCTCTTGATTGTCCTGTTCGCAGGAACGCTATGCATTATATTTCAGCGACAAATCGTGGACTTTCTTTTTCAGTTCTGCAAGCTAGGCAAGCTCTTTGACGAGCTGGGCACGTGTTTCCTTTCAAAACAGGAAATGGCACTTTACCTCGGGCAAACCGACAGTCAATCATAAAACAGATAATACCAATGCGGGGAAAGTTTTGAAAACACTTCTACCTCGCCGCAGTGCAAATCTTCTGCCGTCGGGGGTGTATCCTGTGCTGTATAGACCACAATCCAACTTGGGGACAACATTCCTCGCCTAACCCAGAAGCCAACCAAGAGCTGTTCGGGCTCGGCATTGAAAACGTATGCCTCACCGTCCTCGGAGAGCCACCAATGCGGTAGTTTGACAGCACCAGAAAGCGGCGGATTGTGCGTTCGTATTTCATCAATGAACTTCATCCGCTGGCTGGTTAATAGACTATGGTCAACCCTGACCTTCCAATCAGTCAGCGGCAAAAACAGAAGGACGATGGACAATACCACGATGCCCAAGGGAAGCAGGGAAAAGAGGCGTGCCTTCCAGCCATTTTCCCTACGGATGCTCCTATACGCTAAATAGAGGGAAAAGAGCACGCCTGCCACGCCAACTGCCAAGAACGGAAGCTGCCACCACGAATCAAACCACAACAGGCAGAACCAAACGAGAAAACCAATGGCATAGAAACAGATAAAGAACATGGTGTTTCGTCAATGTGTTAAAATCACGTTTTTCAGAAAAACCTTGTTGTTGGGGTCATTGGTAACGACAAGGAAAAAGAGCTTTGCGTATTTGGTGCCCTTGAACCACTTGTCCATCGTGGGATAGTCGGTGGCCTGCATTCCAGTGACAGTGCATCTGATTGTTTCCCATTCGTCATTCGGCAGTTTTTCACTGCACGCTGAATACATGCCAGCTCCACGGCTGTGGCAATGAACAGGCGTTCCCGCAGGATAATCCTGATCGAGGGCAACATTCAACTTGATGGTGACGCTTCCATCGGCTGCTGATCCAGAAACGCTCTGCCAGCCTTGGACGCCCATATCCAAGCCAGTGCAATCCTTTCTGTCTGTGAAGGAAAGACACCAGTCCCTGCTTTTCTTAAAGCGCGGCGGCATTTTGATGCGTACTTCCTTGCTTCCCGCCACTGCATCGGCGACTAGCACCGATGACGAATTGTTTTCGCAACGGACATGATGCGACATGATCTTGACCTTGTCTTCATCAAAACACTGGAAGCCGACATAAACCAAACAACTGCGGGTGTCAGGCGATTTGCGCATGTCAAAGCCAAGCGTCACAGACTGGTCAGGATTGACCTCGAAATCCTTTGCGCTGTAGAATTGCGCAGCACCTGTAATCATAAAAACACCCTCCTCGACAAGCGTCACCTTTGCCCCCTTTGAGAAATCAAGAACCGACTTGAACTCGATGGTTTCGGCAACGCAGGCCGCTGCAATAAAGCAGAGCAGAGCGAAAAGCACCTTTCTCATAACCCCACCTCTACTCAAAGTTGAAGATGATGTCGGTAAAGCGTTTGCGTTCACTGAAGCCCTGGCTGACAGGTGCCCACACCGTGTATTCGCGCTCCGCCCCATACCTGACGCGGTAAAGATTGCACTTGTATGTGTTTGGTGTAAGCTGCATGTTGAACTTCAGAAACTTAATTGGAATCGCCATGAAGATGTCCGTACCAACGCCTGGCCTGTATTCGGCGTGGCTGACGACGCCTTCCAGCGAACTCTCCAGGCTGTTGACATAGATGGCATTTTCGCCTTTTACGTCAACAACGACCTGGAAAAGCTTCTTGTCTGAACGTTCCATGAAAAACTCGACGTGGTCATTGGCGCATACATCGCTCTTGTTGGCAATAGGCTCTCGCGTCGGCTCGTATGCCCGCACGCCAACATAGATGTACTCGTAGTCATGCGCGATAAAGCCTTCTGTTCGCGAACGCAGAATCGTCTGCAAATCGAAGCCGTAGGGCTGCAGACGACCGAACTTGCCCCAAGCCTGCCACTCATCGTAATCAATCTTCTTGAGCGATTTTGGGTTTTCCTTCAACTGTTTGCTAATCAATGGTTCTGGCTTGATGCGCGCGCCAGCTGCAACTGGCATTTCAGGCTTAAGGAAATTGCCCGCCTTTGCATTGTTGAACTCCAGAATCTCCAGTTTCAACTGGCGATTTGAAAGAACCCGCGCGGCACCAAGCGTAAGAAAGAGTTCGCCCTCCCAATTCTCTGGCGCAAACTGCTGCAGGTCAAGGGAGAACTCTTGAGCCTTCTTTTCGTTGATGAAATCGCCAAGCTCCATGACGACGTCAGGCTTCGTCCCCTTCCCCCAGAAAGGCTCGACGCGATTGTAGTTTGGATTATACAGACCACAGGCAAACGCGACGCGTTTGACGTATTCGCCATTGACCCTATAGTCGATAATCATCCCCGCGAAATTGGTTTCAGGTGCGCCGCCACCCTTGCGGACATGCCCCAACTCCAGTGAATTGGCCTCGCCAAAGGTGTGGGTGAGGCGGACATTGATTTGCCTTGCGTTGCTCAATTCCATTCCTGCAAACTCCGCCAAATGCAGGTTGATGCCGTCACGGCGGCTCGCGCCCGCAACCAATACGAGCTTTTCAGGGTCAACAAGTGTAACAGCAGGGTCGAGATTGCGCTGCATTCCTGTTACATCCTCGAACCTGCTGACGTAGGTCCCTTTGGCAGTAACAGTAACATCGCCATGCTTGACATTCACCTTCTCAAAAAGCTTGCGCTCGGGCTGGAAAAGGTAGAATGTCTTTGCGACATGGGAGGATTCGCCCCCATTGATGCGTAGTTTGGAGCCTTGGCCGCTTCCTGGATACCGAACAAGGTAGTCGCCAGCTACACGCTGTTTTGGCAAGGTGACGGGCGTCTTGCCCGTATAGACGTTCACGCCGTCCCGTTCAATTGTTATCACGCTGTTGTCGTCCGTGACGATGTCGCCGTCGCTCACCTTGACCTGCGGGACGCCTTCACGTGCAGCAGCATGCGGACGCGTCTTCCATTCAAGGGTGTATGCTCCAGCGGCGAGTTTGACGCGCAACCCAGCAACGCCCTTGACATCTACAACACTTGTCTCAAGCGGACTGCCATTCCCTTTGACATCATAGAACTCATGGTCGCGGTCAATCAACAGCAATTCGCCTTCGACATCAATGTCAACTTTCCTGCCGTTTATCGTACCATGGCGCGTTGTCGTATAATAGTTGTTCTGCACCAAATTGTCGAATGAATAGAACGCAGCAGGAGCAGCTTCAAACAGATAGGTCACCATCTGGTCCTTGGGCAGTTTTTCAATGCTGTCCTTGAAGATGCCTTCCGTTGCACCGCTATAGATCAACTGCGGCTTCGACAAGGCGGCGCCGTCGCTCCAGCGGCTGTTTTTGTAGTTGGCCTTCAGCTCATTGTCGCTCAGCTGGAAAGTGAAATAATCGGTTTTGTATGCGATTTTCCAGATGTTGATTCGCCCTTTGAGCTGCAATGACGTCAAATCAACTGTCACAGGAATGTCAGACGCCTTTGCCGCGCGATTGATGAAACTCAACATCACATCGGAGGAATCGACCCGTTGCACGGCGTGTGATTCCACCTCAAGCTGGGCGTCAACCTTCCAATCGGGCGTGTATTTGACATTGATGGGAAGCGTATATCCCGTCTCCCACACATTGCGTATCGTCTGGACATCCGAAACAGAGGGATATCCAGCGGCGGGAATCCATCCCAACGCCATGACCCTGTTGCGGTAATCGGTCTTTCCACTCCAGTAAAGCGGCAGCATTCTCATGTCTGGTTTCATTCTGTTGACAAGTCCAAGCCCCAGAACGATTCCTGAAAAATCGCGCCAGCGTTCGGCTTTCATATCATGGGGACTTTCCATGAAGTTCATGTCGGCGTATGGCTGGCCGCTTCCATTGAAGAAGAGAATGACATCCTCGGCTGCCGCGTGTTTTTTGAGTTCCTGCCAGAAGAGGACGGAATGGTCGTCGCGGGTAATCTGGTCGCGCTGCCAGTCGATGGTATTTGTCATCTGCGCCTCATCGACATAGATGATTTTGCCGCCATTGAAACGCTGATACCCCATGAGCATATCGACAAAGTAGTCCCGCAACCCTTTGTTGTTGAACATGCTCTGATAATTCGGGCACAGGCCAGGGAAAAGGGAGCCATCCTTGCCGTCTCGCTCATATCTGCGGAACCATTCAGGATGCTCACGAAGAATATCCGTGTTCTCGCCAGCTGCAACGACAATGCTGTAGGTCGTCGGGTTTACACGCGGCGAAATAGCTCTGTACGTTTTGAAGAACTCCTTGAACTCTTCTGGTGTGATTCTGCCCCCCTCAAAGCCGACAAAACCGTTCTTTTCCCGATAATCCGCCCAGTCGTTGACTGGCTGGTTAAAGGGAATGATGATGCCTTCGCTTGTCATTTCGTCCAGATAGCGGATGTAGTCAACCAGATTCATTGGTCCAGTGCAAATGATACTGTTCACCCATTTGGGCGCCTTTGGAATGCTTGCATATTCGCCCGCGATTTCAGGGTCAACGGCAAAAATCTTGTCGAAAAAAGTAAACAAATCGCCGTCGAAGCAATTGAAGCAGTCGCTTACGCTGATGCTGCCGCCATCAGGCAGGACGTCCAACGTGCCAAGTCCCATGCGATAGCCGCGGGGCGTATAGTAAAGCCTGTCGGCATATTCGCGGTAGTGCCCGATTGTGCTGTGCCACCACGGCAGCACGACAGTGTCGTTGATTTTGAAGCGGTAATGCGAGAAGCACCCCGACTTGCCATCGGGGTTTATCAATACCATTCCCTTGGAACTCTGCTTGTATTCATTGACAGGACGCTCCATTTCCACTTTCGGCAACGGCTTGTACGGCCCAATGTACCCCGCCCCCAAATGCCAGACATTCTTGCGGAAGGCATCGGCAAAATACATGTCCGTCATAGGCAGGACGTAAACTTTGGCCTTTCCTTCATTCACAAAGGTCAATGAACGGCGCAAGCCATTGTTGGCGATGAAATAACGTTTGCTAATCAGCAAGTTTGGCACTGTGTCGTTTTGGCAGACAAACGTAACCGCCTTGCTTGCTGGCTCTTTTTTAGTCTCAATGACCTTGTCCGCTGCTTCAAAGGCCGTTACATCTCCACCCTTTGACATGACAATGTAGCGGTTTTCGCTTCCTTCAAGAATTGTGCGCCCAGCCTGGTCAACAATCCTTTTGACGGCGCCCGTGTCGCTGTCAATGTAAAAGTGGCCTCCAGCCGCTTCTAGAATCAGGTCGGAAGCCTGTGCAGCCATCAGGAACAACACTCCAAACAACAGCAAAACTCGCTTCATATAGTACGCACTCCTATCTCGAAAAAAATATCATATATTTAATGTCCATGTTATCCATCTCCGATTTGGCACATTGACTATTTTTCCCGTTTCCCGCGCTTTTTTCTTCTCTGTTCGCGGTTGTCCTTTTGGGAATCAAGCAGTTCGACCGCTGCGTCGGTCAGCTCCTTGTTCCAGGTCTTTCCGACGGGCTTGCTATCGGCCATCCATGGACAATAGACGGCATAATCGTCATCAAGCACAACGGTATAGGGAGGGCCGCAGCGGTCGTTGACGTGCGAATAGAGGCAACGGCCAGTCTTGATCAGTCTTTCAGCCTCGCTGCTGTCCATGTTTTTTGAAAGGCTGTGAAGACCGAACCAGATATTTCATAGAGGTCCCACGAGCCCTGAAATATCACCTCTGCGCCATAAACGCCCTTTTCCTCGTTGTAGCAGGCTTTCCAGCCAGTTCCTTCTTTCATTTTCATGATGGTGTCATCTCCATAAATGATTGATTGTTAGACTTCACTATGCTGTAAACGAGCCAGCATCGCGATACCGCTTCCATCCACTTTGAAACTGCCGTCAAACATCATGCCGTTGCCGTCTTTCAACGAAAGAGGCATGAAATTTCCAGACCGCGCGATTGTTTCTGGATGGCTCCATTCACCGTCGATGGGGAAGACTATCTGCTCACTTTCCCGTATGAGTTCAAGCCTATCAGGATCAACTTCCGCAATGAAAAGGGGCGCACGAAAACGCATCACCTTGCTGTTGTAGCCCGCATTGCGGGTGTAGCTCAGGTAGAGCCTGCCGCCGATGACCAGGAAGTGCTGCTGCGTGGAGAAGCTTTCAGGAACCTCGCCATTGTCGAAACGCCACGCCTGCATCGGGCCATAATGCAGACCATCCTCGGAGACAGCCACATAGCTGTTGCCGTCCTCTGCTCGCAGCGTAATCAGCACCCGCCCGCCATACTCTATCAAAGAAGGCTCCATCAGACCGCGTTTCGCCAGGTTTTCCAATATATTGCCGCGTTCCAGCAATGTGAACTTCTCTCCGTCGAAATGTGCGCGATAAACTGTGACACGGTTGTTCATGCCTTGCGTGTCTTCCATGAAATAGAATGGCAGCAGCCATTCACCATTTGAACGGATGATTTTCTGCGTGCATCCGCAGCAGAAGGCGGCTGCAGCTTTGAACTCTTCTGGTTCAAGGTAATGGCGCGGCCCCCAACTGCCATCATCCTGCCTTACACTGTAGCATCCGCGCCGTAGATGCACAGACGTGTGGTCGGTTTTGCGCCAGGTGCCCAATGTATCCCAGAAGCGATTTTCACGGTAGAAAACATTATGCCCTATGGCCACGAGTTTGCCAGTCGCCAAATCGACGTTTGGAACTGTATCGCACACGCCTTCGAACTCGCCTGGATTCTCCAGCGGCCTCCATCCCAATGGCTCCAGCTTGGACAAATCGCTCCAGTGGTAGCCACCATCCGTGCTGGTACTCCATAGGACATCGCCATAATAGTCGCTACCACGTATTTCCTGAACGGTCATAAACAGGGAACCATCTGGGAGCTCAACAGCCTTTGGATGGAACATGGTTCGGCCCTGCTGGCTGGGCCAGTGCAGTGATTGCCAGGTGATGCTTAGTTTTCGGGAGTTTTTATTTTCCATAGCGTCATTTTGTCCTATCTTGTGTTGTATTGTTGCACTATTTCTGTTCCCTAGCGGCTTTCACGCAATCTCGAATAAAATCCCCCTTGGCATCCGTGTATGCATCTCGATTGTGACGATACTGTTTCTGCAGTTTGAATTTCAAGGCAGCGTATTCACGTGCTTTATCAGGATTCCTCCTCAAGTATTCACAGAATATGGGCTCGTCCCAGTCGCCGATTCGGCGAATATGCAGGTGGAAGACTCTTTCAGCAAATCCCTGCGGCGTATAGCCTTTGCATAAATCAAGACGATACTCGGGCTCAAGCATTTCAGCCATAACTGTATATCCACAATCCAAAGCCAATTTTCGGATTGACTCTGGCGACACATTTTCAGGTGTTTCCAGAAGAATATCGATGGTGGGCTTGGCCAGCAATCCTTCAACCGCCGTGCTGCCAATATGCCGTATCCTTTCAAGCTTGCTGCCAAATGCTTGATGAAGATGCTTTTCCTCCTCACGATACCAGTTTTTCCATTCGGGATTATGTTCGCTTAATTCAATTGGGAAAAGCTCCCACAATTCCTCAAGTGTCATTTCCGAAAGCGGTTTGTTGTTTCTCATTATTCTCACAAGAGTAGGTAATATGCATACCCTCCCTCCAGGCCCCCCAAAAATCAAGAGGGATGATCAGGGGAAATCCAAGAGGGACGGTCAGGGGAAATCCAAGAGAGACGGTCAGGGGAAATCCAAGAGGGACGGTCAGGGGAAATCCAAGAGAGACGGTCAGGGGAAATCCAAGAGAGACGGTCAGGGGAAAACTCGGGGCCCCGCCCTTAGGGTTGGGGTCTAATTTAGCCAGTTTCAGGGGGCTTGTCAAGTCGGCTTTTCGATTTTCAAAAAGTCACTCAGTTCCAAAGAACACGCCTTTTGCTGGCTCATACAGAAAAAAGAGTTTGCGAACGAACTGCTTCATTGGCTGCTTCCTGGCAGTGGAATCAGGATGCGAAGGTCGTCGCGATGATATATTTTGCTTTGCCCATCTTCTGGAAGGGTGAAGCGTATTCCATCGTCATCGCGCTTGTTGACACCCAGGCTCCAGACCTGAAGAGCCTGAATCTTGGATGCATTCTGCGTGTCATGGTCATAGGTCCAACACTCCCCGACACGGTATTTCAGCGGCTCGCCCGTGAACGGGTCGTCCAACGGCGAGGAC
>JAFTAC010000514.1 GCA_017458805.1 Victivallales bacterium
AAGGACCAGCTTAAGGAAGCCATTGAGGAGTACATTGCGGAGTATTCAAAACACCCCCGTCCGTTCGTCTGGCGCAAGCGCGAAGTGCATGGCAGCCAGATTGCAGATAAACTAAAAAACTTACGCAATTAAACACTAGAACCCTGAACGCTTGGCACTTGCCTGGGCTGAACACGACCGTCAGCTCTCTGGCGTCCATGTTTTCCGAGCTGTCAAAGATGTATCCCGTACCTCGCACCTTGCATTCGTGTTCGCCTCCAGCCTCCTTTCCAAAAATCTTCACAACCATTCCAAAATTGCGGACATCAGTCTTGAACTCCAGCTTCACCTCATCGGAAAGAGGCACCTCTGGCGCAGTATGAAAAGAGCATTCCAGCGCCCCATCGTCCAGCTTGCGCACCAAATCGATTTTCAGTGAAACGCTTTGCCATGTGTGGTTCAGGGTCTTTACCATGGCCTGCTTACGCGCCCAAGGCACGATGTCCCCCTTTGCGTCATAAAGGCGCAGCCAGGCAGGATGGCCGCCAAGGCTCCGCAGCTGCTCACCTGAAATCTCAAGCGCGGCAACCCGTGAGCCAATGCCTCCTTCAGGCAGCTCCACCTGGTATTCTCCCGCAAACGACAACCAGGCGGCCCATACGCAAAGACAACAGAAGACCTTTTTCATCTCTCCTCCTTGTTGTGCCAGAACTTCAGATAGACAAATGCCGCACCCATTAGAAGCACGCCAAAGACAAAGAAGGCAATAACCCTGTAGATGGCTTCAAGATGGCTCATGTCAAACAGGAAAACCTTGCAGACCACGACAGCGAACAAGAGCAAGCCGACATACCGAAGGATTTTCACCGATTTTGTGATGCCCCTGAAGACCATCACAAACGCGAACAGCGCCCAGAGAATGGAGATGCCGCCTCCCGAAAGCCCAGGCAGTTTATGCTTGATGATGAGACCCCATTCACGCGTGCTGTGAATAAAGAGCAGGATTGGCCATGACACTCGGCAGATGAGATTCATCGTGCGCTCCCTCTTTCCCTTTGGCATCATTTTGGCGCAGAGCATAAGTCCAATGACCAGAACGGCTGTGTTGCAGATGCCGCACAAGCAGCCTGACCAGTCAAACTGCGGATACGCCCATCTCCAGAAAACATCGTTGAAGTAGTCCATGACACTGCGCAGGAGCGTTCCCCCCAGCAGGAACGCCAGAAAAACCCTCCACAAGCCTGGCAACCCCTTTTTCAGGAGAATGGCGGAAACGATGCAACCGCCTATCCACACGATATTTATTCCAGTAAGCCAGAAATCGCTGCGATCCAAATCCACGCCTATTTCAAAGCGCAGGAAAAGGAAAAGCACCACGAATGATAGTCCAAACAGAATCCCTGCAAGCGTTTCCCCGACTGTACGCGGCCTTGGAATCATCGGGTTCTCTTCGTCATCCTCCGACGTGGGTTCGCTTTCAGCGGGTGCCTCCGCCTTGCGCTTCATGGTCAACTGCGCGGCGGCTGCAAGGCTCCCAATAGGCAGCATATACTGGAAAAGCCTAGAGATGACGCTGCTCCAGGAGAAGCCATCCTGCGCGAGGGCAATCGTCCGATACCCCCAGAACTCATAGCAGACCAGATGAAGAAGCGTCAGTGCATAGAGAATCCAGGCACAGCTCCTGACGAGCCTGCTGTCCAGCTTGTGCCCAAGCCAGAGCATCATAAACGCCTGAAGCGCCCATGCGGCGGCAAGCCATTCACCAGAAAGCACAACGGGGAATGTCAATGTCCTGCGCCCTGTTCGATGGCGCGGGCAACGGCTCTCCTGCGTGTCTCGATGACGGAGATGTCGGTGGTGTAGTCACCTCGGACAAGGGTGATGATGTCGTCGCCGATGGTTAGAAGAGCCTTGTGGTCGCCAGGGAGCTTTTCGAGGAGCTTGAAGTACTCGAAGTCCTCGATGCCGTCGCGGATGTTCACGAGGCGCTGTGAGGCGAGGAGGCGTCCGCCAGGGGCGGGATGAAAGAGCTTCCCGTCGCAGTTGCGCCCTTCGGCGCGTCTGGCCACAGCTTGGTAGATGTCCTGAGTCCAGTCGAGCCCTGTGGGCGGATTCTGCATCATGCACGCCTCGGTGCAGCGACTTTGAAGAGGCTTCGGATGTTTTTCCATGCTAGCCTTTCGGTCAAGCTGCACATCGTGCGGGCGAAACGTACTGTAGTAGCCCATTCCGCAGGCTCCCTCCTTGTAGGTCAGCCAAGCGCAGAGCCTGGGCGCAATGCCTGGCTGGTCGAGCATGAAGGAGGGGTCCTGGTAGGCCCAGTAGAAGCCGACAAAGCCGCCCTTCTTCAGGACAGGCTCGAAGGTCTTGTGCTTCTCTGGAGCCATGAACCAGGTGTCCATCAGGGAGTTGTCAATGGTCATCAGCTTGCCGATATTGCCGATTTTCAGGTCGGGGAACTCCGCCTTCAGGGCCTTGCATAGTTTTACGGCGGCGGCAAGGCGCTCCTTGCGCAAATCTGGTTTGTGCATGATTTCATCGAAGCCGTGGACATGCGCGATGTCCCAGACGCCCGCCTCCTCGAAGATGGGTTTCATTTTGCGGACAACGGCAATGACATCTTTGATGTAACTGTCATGGAACTCCCAAGGCTGGCTCTTGTCGGGTGCGGAACGGCCCGCATAATCCCAGAGGTAGGCAAAGGGAAGGTAGTTCAGACCGCGGCTCACGCAGTAGGGCAAGTCCTCCGTCGCAGGAATGCAGGCGTACTTGGCGTAGTCAGGCAAGTCCCTGTTGAGGACATTATACATGGAGACGGGGTTGAGGCGGTAGTCGAAGAAGATGTCATAGTACTGCCTGCGAAGCTCCTTGTCCTGCGGTACGAACGCCATGGAGAACCAGGTCTTCAGCTCGCCCTTCACGGGCAGCGAAAACCCAAAGACGTGGCAGGTGTATTCCACCGTTCTCGGCTCAATTCCATCGGCGCGGACGGTCAAACTGCCCTTGTAGTTGCCCGCACGCTGTCCCGACGGAATCGAAACAGTTATCATGTAGGGCTGAAGGCGGCGCGGCAAATCGAACGGGGCGTTGTCCATCAGGACATCAGGCCACATGCCTGGACGCGCCTCCTTGTACGCAAAGGCATTGCTCTTGACTTCAAGATAGGCGATGGGGTTCACCGTCACCGCCGTGGCGGGCAGTTTATCGCCCTTTTCGCTGACCAGCTCCGACGCCTCCACGGTGACATTCTTCAAGGGGCTCAACGGCGCCATAACCAGCTGGAAGCTCTCGCGCTCGTTGCCAGCCGCAGCTATTTCCGCAGGGAATTGTGACCATGCGGGCATCTCATCCCGCATGATTTTCTTTGCGGCAGGCGCCCAGCCAAGGACAACTTGCTTGTCGGCGTTGGCATCGGCCAGCTTGTCGATGACGGCGGCCTCCTGCGCCTTGGCTATCAGATTGTCAAGCGAGGCACGTTCGCCTTCCGCATAGCGGCGGCGCATGTCGGCCACCAGTTGCTTCAGCTCGGCGGAGCGCGCCCACGTCTCAATCTCATTGATGCGGCCAAGATATTTTGCGTCCTCCTCGGCTTTCAACTGCGCCTCCGTCAACAGCTTGACGTCGTCGATATAGAAAATGGTATGCCCGCAGACGACGGGCGACCAGAAGATCTGGAAGCTCTTCACATTCCTCAAGTTGAACTTCGGATTGTTTTTCGCGAACGCCTTCAGGTCCAGCTGGAAGGTCTTGACGCCCTCGGCGATGACCTCCAGTCCGCCCGATGAAATGCTGTCCTGCACAGCGGGTCGAAGAACCGTCTTGCCGTCGTACAGGAAGAAAACCCTCGTGCGGCGTCCGTCTGCGCCTGGCAGGGGATTCGCTATCGTAAAGCGCAGGGCGGCATACCCTTTCCAGTTGCGCTGTCCAGGAAGCATGGAGATCATGGAACCATGGTTCGTCCACTCCGCGCGAACACAGCGCTTGCCTGAGAGGCCGTGCATATCGTCCATGCTCACAGTACCGTTTTCATGGCCAACCCAGACGCCGCTCGTCTCGTCCGCCTCGAAGTCGATGCCACGGCTCAAATCATCGCTTCGCAAGACGACAGGCATGATGGCATACACTTCCATTTGCTGCTCTGGCTCAAGTTCAAAGACAAGCTCCAGCTGCGTGTCCGCCCCTAAAGAAACAACCTTGTCAAGGCGCAGCTCATAGTCGGTGTCGGCGTGGTTGAACATCCAGTCGATAGGCTGCATCTCCTTCTCCACCGTCAAATCGCCGCTGACCAGCTTTGCCTTCACGGGCTTTATGTAGTTCTTGCCCTTCACCAGACGGCACCTGACGATGAGCGCATTGGCAGTGACGCTCTCAGCAAACGGCTTCAGCACCATCCTGCCCCCCTCGGCAGCGGTGGTCGTGGCAGCGGGAGACAGCTGGATTTCCTTGAAGGGAACCCCTGCAATGGAGACCAAGGAGAGAAGAAGAACTGATAAAAGAAGAGAAAAGTGTTTTTTCAGCATGGTACACGCTCGTTTGATGGTTTTAAGATGTATGTTCCCCAAAAATGAGGCCACAAATAGTCGGCTCTTTCTCCCTTGACACCCTCTTGATGGTTGTGTGTTCCCCCTAAAATGCCCCCTAAAATGCCCCCTAAAATGCCCCCTAAAA
>JAFTAC010000055.1 GCA_017458805.1 Victivallales bacterium
GCGTTGATCTATATGCACCGCTATCGTCCTGAAACGGCGGGCCTTGTGCTGACCTATCTGCGGAGCCACATCACAAAGGTAACTGAGCGCATCCACACGTTGGAAATTACCATTGATTCGGCGGACTCCACGGCGAGCATGAAGAGCAAGGCGATCCGCGAGCGCGGTAAATTGCAGAAGAGCCTCCAGGAGTTGGAGGACTATGAACGGGATGTCCTCTATCCCCTGGCGACGGAAAAAATCGCCATTGACCTGGACGACGGCGTAAAGGTGAACTACCGTAAGTTTGGCGACGCCCTCTACAAAATCAAGGGGCTAGAGGCCAAGGAGGAATAGAGGCGGTAGCCAGGCCGTCCTCGGCCTGGGAGACACACAACAAGGGCGAGCGCCCTTGCTCCCCCCTGAACAAGGAGGAATAGAGAATGAAACTGACTGAAGAAAAGCTGCGCCATCTGATGACGGATTTGGAAGCCGAAAATGTCGAGCGCACGCGTGCATTTGACAAGGCTGACAAAATGGGACAGGCAATCTGCGCCTTCGCCAATGACCTTGCGGACCGTCGCATCCCCAGTTATCTTCTGCTTGGCGTGGAAAACGATGGAACTATTTCTGGAAAAAGAATTGATGATGAGCATCTTACATCATTAGGTGGTTTGAAAACCGAGGGAAACCTACTTCCGCCTCCAGCGATGGCATTGGATGTTTTTCACTTCACCGAGGGGGATGTTGTTGCTCTCACGGTTTTCCCGTCCGCCTATCCACCAATTCGCTATCAGGGTCAGGTCTGGATTCGCGTTGGGGCAAGAAAAGCCCTGGCAACAGATGAGGATATCCATCTGCTGGAGGAACGCAGCCGCAGAAGCAGACGCAGTTTTGAAGAGCGTCCCTGCCTGGATGCTAAATTGGAGGATTTGGATTTGGAACTCTTCCGCAATCAATACCTGCCGAAGGCAGTCCAGGCCGCTGTGATTGACGGAGACCCACGTCCCGTCCAGGAGCAGATGGCAGCTTTGCGGTTTTATGACCTGGAGGCAAAGGTTCCCACCAATCTTGGTATCCTGCTTTTTGGAAAGCATCCAGAACGATTCATTCCATCGGCATACCTTCAATATCTCAAGCTCTCGTCTGCAACGGCTGGCGGGGATGTTCTGGCTGAACACGCATACAAAGGCCCACTTCTGCGAACCATTCCTGAACTTGACAGCTTTGTGAAGGTGGGTGTTGCCTCACCGCACCCCGTCCGCATTTCCGGCTTTCAGGAGAAGACAGGGTACATCTATCCCCATTGGTCAATGCGTGAATTGCTCTTGAATTCAATCATTCATCGAGACTACGAAATCAGCAACGCACCAATCAGATTCTACGATTACAACGGGACGCGGATTGAAATCATCAATCCAGGAGCCTTGTATGGACAGGCGAACATCGACAACTTCCCAACCGTTAACGACTATCGGAATCCAAGGCTTGCTGAAGCAGTCAAGGTGATGGGATATGTGAATAAATATTCTCTTGGCATTCTAAAGGTCAGGAAGGAAATGTCCCAAAACGGCAATCCAGAACCAGAGTTTGAGGTCTTCCAGCGCAATCTCTTCCGCGTCGTCGTCCGCCCCGCCGTGGAAGTTTATGACAAATATGGGATTCTTGTGCAAAACGACGGGAAGAGTCAATCCGTCTCGGACTTGCATGAAACCCAGGGAAGTGGTGAAGTTTCTGACCCAGTGCAGCAATTGAGTGACCCAGTAAAGACACCAAGTAATGGAGAAAAAAACTCTGACAATGGGCAAATCACACAATCAACCGATACAGCGACCGACACAGCGACCGACACAGCGACCGACACAGTAACCGACACAGTAACCGACACAGTAACCGATACAGTGACCGATATAGTAACCGATATAGTAACCGATACAGTAAAGCGTCTTTTAGTTGTGTTATCTCAGTTAGGTGATATGGGAATTCAGGAATTGCTTGTCCAATTAAACCTTCATCACAAGATTAATCTACTTGAACGTTACTTGCGTCCAGCATTGAAGTTGAGAATGATTGAACTAACCCAGCCCAATTCCCTGCATAGTCCTACGCAAAAATACCATCTGACTGCAAAAGGACGCGCCTATTTGGAGGGTCTGAAACATGAATAGCATGACCACATCCATCCTCTCCAAGCTCTTTGAGACGCACCGTCTGGTCTTCTGGTACGATGCTGAGAAGTCCCTATTGGAGGAGTTTGAGGCTTTGGCGCTCCCTGATGTGGAGAAGTTGGTCATAGACAACAACGAGTTCGGCATCAAGGTCAAGGTGCTGCACGAACAGCCAACCCAGAAGTTCCTACTGTACCATAGTGGTTCACGCCCCGAAGACGAGGCGAATTGGCTGCTGGACTTGCTTTTGGCGAACACGGAGTTCTGCACGGACGAAGCCTCCTTGGTTCTCTCCGACCTTGGCCTTGACCGTCAGCGGTTCCTGCCATTTGTCCAAAAGACGATGGGGTTTTTCCGAAAGGCGACAAAGCGTGTCAATGCGCTCCGTCCAGTGCTGGATGCCAAAACGGAAACGGAGCAGAGCCTGGCGATGAAGATGATGGCCCTCTGCATAGGACTTGCCATAGAGTCCCGCATAGACCACATCCTCATGGAACTTTTCAACGAATCAATGGAGGTAGAACGACAGGATGCCTCCGACGAAAAATGGAAGTTGCTTCGGGACTGCGGACTGGAGGAGGCGTTCTGGACGCAGATGAGGCGCGTCTATGGCTATGCGTCGGACAAGCCGTCGCTTTTTGACTTTGCTCTCTCCATGTTTAAGGATGCATGCAGCGCCGAATTGGGCATCGGCGATGACAAGACCGCACTTTTCTCCACGGCACGCTCATTCCTACGCGACTGGCGAGACAACCAAAGGTATGCCGTGGTCTTTGAGCATGTCTCGCGGAAATGTGCGTCTGTACTGCAAATCCCGCTGAAAACATCCGACCTGTCCTTGAAGGATTTCGGTTCGTTTGATGTCTTTGCCGACATCGACGAGCGTGTGCTTCAGCTTCTTGCCCAGCACATCGAGGCCAACAGCATGAGCCGTAGCGACATCCAGCGCATCATTTCCACCCGCAGGAACACCCATTGGTACAACCTGTTCCAGGACATCTACGAGGCACTTGACGCAGCTTCTACCTTCCTGTCGGAAATACCCCTGGTCAAGTTTGAACCTTCCAGCGCTGATGACGCCATCCTCAAGTATTCCCAAACATGGTACAGGCTTGACCGATCCTATCGCGAGTTTGTCTATTATACGAAAAAATCGGCAGACAGAGGCGAGGCGGTCTTGCATCCATTGGTTCCGCTTATCAATGGCAAATACGCCAACCAGGTTGTGCTTCCCATGAACAATGCTTTCCAAAAGCATTTGGATGAGTTGCCCAAATGGAAGTTTTCAACCAAGATGCAAGCTGATTTTTACAGGCAGAACCTGACCATAGGCGAGGCTGCCAAGCGCAAGGTGTTTGTCATTATCTCCGATGCCCTGCGCTACGAGGTGGCGACGGAACTTCTGGAGCGCATCCAGGAGACAAACCGCTACACGGTCAGCATCGCTCCAATGGTCGCAACCTTGCCAAGCTACACCAAACTTGGCATGGCCGCCTTGCTTCCACACAAGGAAATGGATGCCTCAAAGTCCATCGCTTTTGCGGACAAACTGCCCGAAGTTCTTGTGGACGGCAAAGCAACTGCCAGCCTTGAGGATAGAAAAGCCATCATCGCCGAGGCAGTTTGGACTTCAGGCGGCACGGCCATTCGCGCAGAGGAACTTCTGTCCTACACTAGAGAGCAAGTGCTTGAGCTTCAGCGTTGCAATCGGGTTGTCTATGTCTTCCACAATGAAATCGATGCCACGGGGGATGCCTTGAAAAGCGAGGCACAGGTTTTCGAGGCGGCGTCACGCACCGTCGAGACGCTGTTGGCAATCATCAAGAAACTGGCTGCTCCCAATCACGTCAAGAACTACTTAATCACTTCCGACCATGGTTTCCTCTATCAGGATAGCCCTGTGGATGAGAGCGATTTCCTTTTCTGCCCGCAAAGCGATGAGGCTGCGGAGTTCAAAAGCCGTCGTTTCCTGATGGGGCATAATTTGCCTGACACAAATGATTTGATGACATTCGATTGCAGAAGGCTGTGCCTTGGAGGCGATGTGAAGGTGCAGATACCACGCTCCGTCAACCGCCTCCATCTAAGCGGTTCGGGAAGCCGCTACACCCACGGCGGCGCATCCTTGCAGGAGATTGTCGTGCCGCTTCTTCAGGTCCAGTTCAAGCCTGTAGATGATACCGAGCAGGTCATGGTGGAGCTGCTCCACGAGGGGGCTAACCGCATTACGACTGGACAGCTGGTGGTTCGCTTCTTCCAGACCAAGCCTGTCGCTGGCAAGGTGCTTGGCCGCACTCTCCGCATCGGCATTTATACCAAAGACGGTAAGACGCTGCTTTCCAACCAGCAGGTGCTGACGTTTGATTCAGAATCCAAGCAGGCGGATGATCGCCTTACGCAGGCGACGTTGATCCTAAACCACCAGGCAGATGCAATCAAGAATGAAATGGTCTGCCTGGTCATCGAAAGCAGAATTGGCGAGACGGCTCACTATGAGCCGTACAAAACCGAGGATTATCTGCTCATGCGAACATTCACCAACGACTTTGATTTCTAAGGGGATATAACATGACTGATCTCGACAAGAAAATTAACGAATGTTTCCCTGGGCTGGTTGTCCGCAAGGACCTGGTGAAGGCAGTCAAGGGCAATGCGGTTGTCCCCACGTATGTTCTGGAGTATCTGCTGGGGCAGTATTGCGCCACCAATGACGAGGCGACCATTGCCGCCGGCATCGAGAATGTCAAGGAGATTATCCGCCAGCATTATGTCAACCGCAACGAGGCGGAGCTGGTCAAGTCCCGCATTAAGGAAAGGGGACATTGGAAGGTCATAGACAAGATCGGCGTGGATTTGAACGAGCGCAGGGGCATCTATGAGACTGAATTCTCCAATCTTGGCATCAAGCATGTTCCGCTGGATTCGGAGACCGTCAAGCAGAATAGAAAACTCCTGGTCGGTGGCGTGTGGTGTCTTGTGGACGTGTCCTACGAAGTCACCGAGGAAAAGGATGTGAGCCCCTGGCAGATTATTTCACTGAAGCCAGTCCAGTTGTCAGGTTTTGACAACGACGAGTTTCTGCGCATGCGCAACTTGGTTTCCCCCGATGAGTGGATTGATATATTGATTCAGAGCCTCGGCTTTGCCCCCGACAAGTTCGGTCGGCGAAACAAGTTCTTCCAGCTGATGAGGCTCATTCCCTTCTGCGAACGCAACTACAACTTGATTGAGCTGGGGCCGAAAGGCACAGGCAAGTCGCATGTTTATACCGAGTGTTCTCCCCATGGGATGCTTCTTTCGGGCGGCGATGTTTCTGTGGCAAAACTATTCGTGAACAACAGCAACGGCAAAATCGGGCTGGTGGGTTTTTGGGATTGCGTTGCCTTCGATGAGTTCGCTGGCAAGCAAAAGAAGCCTGACCAGAAATTGACGGATATCATGAAGAACTACATGGCAAACAAGACATTCTCTCGTGGGCGCGAGACGCTTGGCGGCGAGGCATCATTTGCGTTTGTCGGGAACACCATCCATACTGTTCCGATCATGCTCAAGAACTCCCATCTGTTCGAGCCATTGCCTGACGCCTATCTGGATTCCACTAATTCTGCCATGCTGGACCGCATTTACAATTACATCCCTGGCTGGGAAATCGACATCATCCGCGGGGAGATGTTCTCCGATGGCTACGGCTTCATCGTCGATTACATATCGGAAGCCATGCATTTCCTCCGTGAACTGGATTATTCCAACCGCTACCAGAAGTACTTCACCTTGTCTCCCACTATATCCAGCAGAGACAAGGATGGTGTCCACAAGACTTTCTCAGGTCTGCTGAAACTTCTGTATCCAAGTGGTGAGGCGACAAAGGAACAGACGCGGGAACTGCTGGAATATGCCTTGGAGGGGCGTAAACGCGTCAAAGACCAGTTGATGCGCCTGGACAAGACGTATGCACCTGTGGATTTCAGCTTCACCGACAATGAAACAGGTGAGAAGATTTCGGTGCGTACTCTGGAGGAGATTCAATATCCGCAATTCTACAAGTCAGCATCTTCGAGCGAAGAAGGAACATCTTCACAGACATTTCGGAAAACAGATGCGTCGGCAATAGCTACAACTGTTACAACTTCGGACAAGACATCGGAAGATAAGGGCAAGACCATTCAGGGTGTTGCAGACAAATCGACTGCTACTGAACATTACCTTGACATTGCCGAAAACCAAAAAGGTATTGACTTTGACATCCTTTTTGGCGCATATCTGCGAGATGCCACGGAGATTCTCATAGTCGATCCGTTCATACGCCAGTTCCACCAGGCTCGAAATCTAATGGAGTTCATGGAATCCGTCCTGCGAAACAAAGGTGAAGCCGACGAGGTCACAATCAAACTACTGACCTGTAGTGATGAAGTCAAGCCTGAAACCCAGGAGGAATACCTCTCGCAGATTCAGCTTGCCTGCCAGGGCGTAGGCATAGACTTCTCTTGGGAATACAAGCCCTCCAAGGAAATGCACGACCGCTACATCGAGACGGATACTGGCTGGCGTATAGCACTTGGCCGCGGCCTTGACATCTTCCAGCCATGCGACTTGAACAATGCATTCGCATTCACCTCCCGCATGCCTTCGCAACGAAACTGTAAGGCATTTACCATTGTTTACATGAGAACAAAATAGAAGTCCGCAGTTTATCAATAGAATTATTCACAGCATTCAAGAAACAAGGAAATAAACTGATGCTAATAGAAGTTATCAAATCTCTAGAAGGGGCCCAAAATGAACAAGGGAATGTTCTTGAAAGAACAGCTGTTGAACTATTGAAAATCCGTGGATATAAGGTTCAAACACAGTTACGGATGACTGGTGTTGAACTTGATTTGTTGTGTCA
>JAFTAC010000056.1 GCA_017458805.1 Victivallales bacterium
CCCCCCCCCCGTCGTTCGTATTCCTTTATAAAATACCCCCAAAAGCTAAAAAATAAAACCCACCACACGCTTTTTTCCTTTCATTATTCATTTTCCCACTTGCAAAGTAATTTGTTTGTTTTATATTAGTAAACAAACAAGTAAACAACCCATGTATTCCATCATAACCCATTAGGAATCGGCAACAATGATTTACGATGTAGCCATCATCGGTGCGGGGGTGTCGGGAGCGGCAACGGCCTGGCAATTGTCCCGCTACGAGCTGAAGACCATCCTGCTGGAGAAGTCGGCGGACGTCGGCTTCGGAGTCTCCAAGGCCAACTCTGGCATTGTGCATGGAGGCTTCCACCACCCTGTCAGCAGCCTGAAGGCACGCCTGGAGATACGCGGCAACCTGATGTTCGAGAAGCTGCACCACGAGCTTGGCTTCCCCTTCAAGCGCTGCGGTATTTTGGTCGCGGCATTCAGCGAAGAGGAGATGTCACATGTGCGCAAGCTCTACAACCAAGGGCTTGCCAACGGCGTCACAGACCTGGAGATGTGCAGCCACGAACGTATGCTGGCTCTGGAGCCCAAGCTCAACTCAGAGGTAGTCGGCGGCTTCTACTGCCCAGGGGGCGGCACCGTCGAGCCCTACCGCTACGTCTTCTCGCTGGTTGAGTTCGCCGTGCGCAACGGCACAGAGCTGCTCTGCAACTGGCAGCTCACCAAGGGCGAGTACCTCGGTGACCATTGGCGGCTCACCTCCGCCGACGGCGGCACCATCGAGGCGCGCTATGTGGTCAATGCAGCAGGCCTTTTCGCAGACGAAGTCTCACGCTCCTGCGGAGCGGAGGAGTTCCGCATCCACCCGCGCAAAGGCGAAGAATACCTTCTGGACCGCACAAGCAAGGGCTGCCCCTCCCATGTCATCTTCCCCGTGCCCACAAAGCACTCCAAGGGCGTCCTCGTCATCCCCACCTCCGAGGGCACCACGATGATTGGCCCAACCGCCGACCCCGTTGACGACAAGCTCGACACGGAGACCACCTCCTCGCATCTGCGCCGCATCCTCGACCAGGTGCGCAGCATGGTCAACGGCATCAGCCACCGCGACCTCATCACCTCCTTCGCGGGCCTCCGCCCCGTGCTGGACACGGAGGACTTCTACATCGCCCCCTCCCAGAAGGCCCCCGCCTTCATCCAGGTTGCGGGCATACAGTCCCCAGGGCTCACCGCCTCGCCCGCCATCGGCGAATATGTCAAGGATCTTCTCAAGGAGCAGGGGCTCCGCCTGATGGAGAAGCTCCACATCGAATACGAACTTTCGCCGCGCCACGAGGCACGGCATGAAACCATTGAGACGCTGGACAAGCTTCACGATGAAAACCCTGCCTGGACCCACATCATCTGCCGTTGCGAAAAGATTTCCGAGGCGGAGATTGTGGAGGCCGTCCGCAAGGGGCATACCACCGTCGATGGCGTCAAGTTCTATACACGCGCGGGCATGGGCCGCTGCCAAGGCGGGTTCTGCTCTGCGAAAATCCTGAAGATCATCAGCCGCGAAAGCGGCATCCCCATGCAGGAGCTGACGAAACGCGGCGGCAGCAGCCGCATTCTTTACGGTAAACTTGGTGACTTGGAGGTGCGTCTATGAAAGAGGAAAAAGTTGATGTCGCCATCATCGGCGCAGGAGCGGCAGGACTTGCCGCCGCCACAGTCATCGCCACCGCAGGACGCAAGGCCCTGGTCATCGACCGCGAGGATTTCCCCGGCGGCATCCTGCGCCAGTGCATCCACAGCGGCTTCGGCCTGAAATACTACCACGAAGAGCTGACTGGCCCCGAATACGCGGAACGCGCTACCGTTGCCGCACGCCAGGCGGGCGCCTCCTTCGCCCTCGGCTGCACCGTCACCGACATCCAAATCGACATGATGGGCGAGTTCACGCTTGTGCTCCTCTCCGCAGCGGACGGCGTGCGCAAGGTCAAGGCTGACGCCATTGTCCTTGCGATGGGCTGCCGTGAGCGCAACCGTGGCAACATCGCCACGCCAGGCACACGCCCCGCTGGCGTCTTCACCGCAGGTTCCGCCCAGAAGCTCCTCAACCTCGAAGGCTGCCTGCCTGGCAAGACCGCCGTCATCGTCGGCTCTGGAGACATCGGCCTCATCATGGCGCGCCGCCTCAAGTGGAGCGGCATGGAGGTCAAGGGCGTTGTGGAAATCATGCCCCATCCATCGGGCCTTGCACGAAACATCGCGCAGTGCCTGGAGGATTTCGGCATCCCGCTCTGGCTGGAGCACTCCGTCACGCGCATCATCGGACGCGACCGCGTTGAGGCTGTCGAGGTCGCCCCGCTCAACCACGGCGAACCCGACATGTCCCGCTCATTCACGCTGGAGTGCGACACCCTCCTCTACTCTGTTGGATTGATTCCCGAAACGGAGCTGGCACAGCAGGCGGGCATCCTGCTGGACCCCGACACGGGCGGTCCGCTCGTCGATGCCAACTACGAGACCAGCGTCTCGGGCATCTTCTCTGCGGGGAACGTCCTCCATGTCCACGACCTCGTCGATTTCGTCTCCGAAGAGGCGACGCGTATGGCGCACTGCGTGCTGGCGCGCCTGGACGGTGCCCCCCCCGCCGAAAAGGCGCCCAATGAAGTCGGCGCCAACCTCAAGTACGTCGTGCCCGCCTTCCACATGCCAGGCGAAACCACCTGCTTCTCATTCCGTCCGCTGATAATCGCCGACGAGGCCCTTCTCCGCGCGGAAAGCAACGGAAAGACCATCTGGGAGAAGAGGCTGAAGTTCGTGCGCCCCGCCGAGATGATTTCCGTCACCCTGCCTGGCGAGCTCATGGGGCACGCCCCAGTCACCTTCCACTTGCAGGACACCGCCACACGCTGAGGAGGATATTAGAATGCACAAATCCCTTATATGCATCGGCTGCCCGCGCGGCTGCCGTCTGGAAATCGAAATGGAAGGCGAGGCCATCACCGTCACGGGCAACTCCTGTCCGCGTGGCGAAGCCTACGCCAAGCAGGAAATGACGAACCCTCGGCGCGTCGTCACCGCCGTCGTCCACACCACCAGCTCGGAGCTCCCATGGCTGCCCGTAAAAACCAGCGCCCCCTTCCCAAAGGCCGCCATCGCCCCCCTCCTCAACCGCCTCTACAAAATGACCGTAAAGCCCCCCATCAGCTGCGGCGACACTGTCCTTGAAAACATCGATGACACTGGCATCAATGTCATCGCCACTGAATCCTGCCCCAATTAGTGTGCGCGCTCTGAAGGAGCGCGCACACAG
>JAFTAC010000515.1 GCA_017458805.1 Victivallales bacterium
CAAGAACTTCTCCCTGGACATGCCCGCAGGCGCTTCGCTGGGCATCGTGGGGCGTTCAGGTTCTGGCAAAACCACCCTCACCAAGCTATTGCAAGGGCTTTATCCACCTTTTGCGGGGCTGGTGAAAATCGATGGTGTCGATATCCGCGAGTTCGAGAAGTCGCATCTACGCTCCAGCATCGGCGTCGTCCTGCAGGAGAACTACTTCTTCAATGGAACCGTCCGCGAAAACATCAGCCTGACGAAGCCAAGCGCGACGGGCGAGGAGGTGCTGCGGGCCGCAAGCCTGGCTGGAGCGCACGAGTTCGTGCAGAAGCTGCCACAAGGGTATGATACGGTTTTGGAGGAAAACGCCTCCAACCTCTCAGGTGGGCAAAAGCAGCGTCTGGCCATCGCGCGAGCCCTCATCACAAATCCCGCCATTCTGATATTCGACGAGGCGACAAGTTCGCTCGACCCCGAAAGCGAGGCGGTCATCCAGCGCAATCTGGCAGCTATTGCCAGGGGGCGCACCGTCATCATCGTCTCCCACCGCCTTAGCATGGTGGCTGGGGCACAGAAGATCATGGTGCTGGACAACGGTGAAATGGTCGGCTTCGGTACCCACCAGGAGCTGCTGGCGAAGGACGGCATATACAGCCAGTTCTGGAAGCAGCAGATGGGTGGCAAATAGGAGGGGATATAGACGATGAACAAGAAAGACATAGCAAAGGAAGCCATCGAGTTTCTGCCTGACGCATTGGAAATCGAGCAGGAGAGGCTGCCTTGGTACGGGCGCATCGGCGTGGCGTGGATTTTCATCATTTTGGCAGCGGTTATCGCCTGGGCGTGCTACAGCGAAGTGGATGTGATTGTCCGCGCACCAGGACATGTGGTGTCGGGCCACGGCAACATCGTGATGAAGCCCATTGAATCCGCCATCATCAAGTCCATCGAGGTAAAGCAGGGAGACGAGGTGACGGCGGGACAGGTGCTCATCACCTTCGACCCCACCATCAACCAGGCGGAGGTAACACGCCTCACCTCCGAAATAGGCGCGCTTCAGGCCAACTTTGACCGCTTAAGTGCCGAGTTTGATTCCAAGGAGTACAACGCCTCCGCGACAGAGCACGAGAAGTGGCAGAGCTCCATCTTCCAGCAGCGCAGGAAGTACTACAGCGAAAAGGTGCGCTACTTCGACAGCAACTACGACCGTCTTCTTGCCTCCAAGAAATCGACACAGGAGAGCTATGACAAGTATCAGGAAATCCTGAAGAACATGAACGAGATCGAGACGATGTACATGAACCTCCACAAAAAGCAGGTGATTTCCTACAAGGAGACCCTGGAGGTGACAATGTCCCGCATGCAGAACGAGGTGGAGGTTGACAGGCTGCGCAACCAGCTCGTCGAAGTCGAGCACCAGCTCCTTTCGCTGCTGGCCGAAAAAAACGCCTTTATCGAGGAGTGGCGCGACAGCATCTCCGAAAAGATGGTGGAGCTGAAGCGCGAACTGGAAAGCAATCGCCAGCAGCTTGCCAAGGCGGAGCAGCTGGTCTCCTACGTTCAGCTTTGCGCCCCCTGCCATGCGCTGGTGCTGGACATGGCCTCCTTCCCCGTGGGGTCAGCCGTCGGCGAGGCAGAGGCGGTCATCACCCTTGTGCCGTTGGACGGTATCCACGAAATCGAGGCGGAGGTGCGCCCGCAGGACATCAGCCGCGTCAAGACGGGCAGTCTCGCCCGCATCAAGCTGACGGCGTTCCCCTTCCAGAAGCATGGCACACTCGACGGCGCGGTACGGCTCATTTCGGGAAACACTTTCCAAAAGCAGGGCGGCATGACACCCGACAGCGGCAGATCCTACTACCGCACAATGGTAACCGTCGCCGACACGCGAAAACTCCGCAACACAGGTGACAATTTCACGCTCATCCCTGGAATGGAGACCGAAGTGGAAATCAAAGCGGGCCGCCGCCGTATCATCGAATATCTTATCTACCCCCTCATCAAGGGGCTAGACGAGGCCTTCAAGGAGCCATAATTGAGTGGTTAGAGGCAGTTGCCCCATAAGCGTACAACCATAGTGACACCCACAGGTATTCTAAATCCCCTTTATGGCTGTAGATATAGTTAGCGAAGTGCCAGAACAACACTGCTAACAGCACTGCCGAGCGTGCTGTCAAAATAGGCTCTGCGAGTTGATTGCGGGCCGAACCAAGCAATGGTAAGGTCGTTGTTCAGTAGGTTTTCAGCGTTCTGGACCAGACCGTCCGTGGAAAGCAAAGCACTAGGTTGTGTGCCATCGGCTTCCACATAGCAGATTCCAGCGCCGCCAAGTCCGTAGGCTTCGATTTTAAGGGCAATGGGCTTTGAATCCGACTGATACGGGAGGAAATGCTCAAAAACCGCCACGTTCAAGTCCAATTGCTTGAGAACTGCGTCTTTCACGAGCTGCCAAGTGCCATCCTTCTCGAACTGGAGGCTGACACGGATATGCTCCACGCCATAGCCATCGGGCAGGCAGAGACGGATTTTGACGAACTTGGAACTGATGAGTGTCTGGTAGTTGGCGTCAAACTGGTCGAGGAGAGCCTG
>JAFTAC010000516.1 GCA_017458805.1 Victivallales bacterium
ACCATCCATTTTCCATCAGCCCTCAAGTCCTACTACGGTCTTGAGGGCTTGTTGTTTCTGCACCAACCTGCCGTAAACAAGGCGTTTAGGCGGCATTCTCTGTTCCGTTTGCCACCTTCTCAAGAGAAGCCAAATTCGGCTATATTCGAGAGAATCTTCCGCCCGAAGGCCGCCACATTCTCTGTGAGTATTTTCACGCTTGAGAGCCACCGTTTTCACGCTTGAGAGCCACCCCGTGTTTTTCAGTCTTGAAAGCATACTACACACTAGATGTGGATTGAGGCAGGGTTTCAGTCAGAATTGTGGAAATCTTCTTTTCTGACCATTTGCCAGACCAGGAGCGTTGAAGGAGACTTCCCCTTTCGAAGCCACGGCATAACGACCCGCACGGCATTTACGCCATGGCAACCCATGCTGTGGCATAGAAAAGGGGAAATTGACGAATACTTACCACAAAGTCACAAAATATTAATTCAATGAATTGCAAATGGAATTCTGATGAACAATTGATTCAGGTATTTGAAAAGGAGGATATTAATACAAATGATGGCTCCAATCTACGCGGTCATTCCCCAAAACACACCGCCAGACGCCCCGACACGAAAATATATGATTTCCTAACAACCTCAGCTGGGCAACTCGTCGTCAAAGCATCTGGTTATGTGCCTTTGACACAATAACCATTCCTTTCGTCTGGCATCGCCAAGCCTTAATGGAACGTAGTTGGAATGTATTAAGAACTCCCTCCACCCCCTTATCAAGAGGCCCGCAAAGTCCACGACTGCTGCGGGCTTCTTCGTTTTCAGCCGCAACACCCTCAAACAATGGTGTTTACGGCTTTCCTTTTGCCTGTCTCTGCCAGTCTCTAGAGACTGCAAATTGGGCCGTTTTTCCGTCCAGAATCTCTTCTAAAGGCCGAAAAGATTCTGAATCGAGGTTAGGGGGACCTCGCATTTTCCCGCAAAATGTACAAAACGATAAATTGCTATTGCATAAAAGGCGGGGTTCTTTTTCAATCGTCTCCCATTATCCGCGTTCTTGCGACAATCAGTCTGGCTGGAGCATCGAAGGATGTGGCAAATGTTTTGCTTCCCCATAGGTGAGGGCGCCGTGCTTGCGCATTGCCGCTATCAGCCTGTCCTTCTCCTTCGGATCCATTGCCGTGTTTGCCAGCACGACATCCAGGGGATACTGATTCGGGGACGGATTCTGAAGATCCCCCCTCCAATGGTTCCACTCATTGGGAGAAAAACCGTTATCCAACAGCAGTACCATGAAGTCAACAAGCAGCCTGTCATTGGGCGACGCCTCCTCCTGACGCATCAAGTACTTCAGAATCCAATAGGAAAAGCAGTCTTTCAGTGCTTGAATCTGGAGTTCTTTCGGACAACCATCCCTGAACACTCTTTGCAACATCCTGTAGGTGTATTCATCCAGATTATCCTCAACCTGAAGCAACTCAATTGGGACCATTGCGCCATATTCGAGCAGCAACTCAAAGGCCTCTTCATTATGGTTCTCATATGCCTGGTACAGCAATGGCTTTCTTTCGTGGAACCAGTTAGAGATGACATTCGGCGAAACGCCATCCTTCAGTTTCTTTTCCAGCCCTTCTAGGTCGTTGTCTCTCAGGTATTTGTCCAACGGGGGATCGCTGCAATATTGCGCATAATGGATGAGGTCAACTGGCAGGCAGATGGTGTCCACCGCAAGTTCCAGAGGAAGATCCACGACAACTAGAGGTAATAGTGATATCGGCAAAAGGACCTTTTCGTGAAAATCATCCCCCATTACGGCAGGAACAACAGGAAGGCCAATGAGTCCTATTGTGCCAGAATAAATGCAATATGGTGGAGGAAGACCTCCTGCGGTTATTGTCTCGGCAATGCGCACGCACCCCGTCCCGCAGAGAGACAAAAGCAACAAAGAAGAAATGATGAACAGTTTTCTCATACAATCGCTTACGATGTGGAATGGCAGGAAACTTGCAACTACAACAACGATTATACTATAATTTACCTCTAATCATTTGCAAATCATAGCAATGATGTTTGCCGGCAGGCCAATTTTCAGCGAGGTGTGAAACCTCAAAGCGAGGTTGCGGGAAGGTTCAGGAGATCCTCGCGGAGATGCACCTTCTGTGGGTAGAGGCTCATGACCGCGCCTGTCGCTGGTATTGGTACGCGATTTTGGACTGTTTTTCTTGCATTCCAGAATCGCGTTATTTCTTTCTTGAACTTTGTTTCTGCATAGATTATACACTGTTATTACAAGCCAAGCAGGAACCGCCAGGCGGGAACGACTGAGATTCCTCCGTCTAACTCTGCCTCGTCGTCCCAAGTGACAATGAGCCGCTCCTTGACTCCGAGCTCTTCGCCTGCCTGGATCAGCGCCTCGACCTCGCGCTTCAGCGTCACGCTGGACGGCATCTCGTAGCTCACCTGCACAAGTCGCTTCCTCTTGTCGATGGGGTGGGCCGCGTAGAAGTCAACCTCGTGGCCTCCCTTCTCGGTCACGACATAGCCCATCTTCCACCCTTCGCGCAGCATCTGCAGGAAGACCATGTTTTCCAGCAGATGCCCGCAGTTGGCGTCGGGATCACGGGAGGCCGCGCGGACTATCCCCACGTCGATGGGATAGACCTTCGCTGGGTTCACCTGCGCCTTCTTCACCGAGCGAGAGTGCAACTTCAGGCGGAACAGGATGTAGGCGTCCTCCAGATACTTGAGAAAGTCGTAGAGGTCGGCGAGGGAGCATTTCAGCTTGAGCTGGTCCTTCATCTCCTTGTGGAAGTTGCTGACGCTGAACTTCTGCGATGGGTTGTTCAGGACCGTGTCGAGAAGATGGCGAAGCACCTTCACGTTGGACACCTCGTGGCGCTCCACGACATCGTCGAATATCACCAGGTCGATGTACTCCTGCAGAATCGCGTAGCGGGTGCGCTCATCGACGGACTGCACCTCGGGAAAGCCGCCGATGGTGAAATACCTCCTCAAGGCATTCCTCAGGAGCGAGATGTCGCGATCGGACAGACGCGTAGGCAGCGTCTCGAACACCCCGTTGGCCAGCAGAAACTCTGCAAACGAGAACGGATACATGACACCTCGCACCGAACGTCCGCGCAAGCATGTCGCGATCTCATCCGAGAGGAGCTTCGATGACGAACCAGTGAGGACGATCTGAACCTTCTCCCTGTCGATGAGCCGTCTGACAAAGTGCTCCCAGCCTGGGACGTTTTGGATTTCATTGAGGAAGAAGTAGCACAGGAAGTCCCTGTTCTGCGGAAACTCGCTGTAATAGACGTCGAGGATGGTCTGGAAATCATCTGCCGTGAAGCGCATCAGACGGTCATCGTCGAAGTTCAGATGCAGAATGCGGTCGCGCGGGACGCCGCCAGCCAGCAACTCCTTCATCTTCTGGTAGCACAGGGAGGTCTTCCCCGTGCGGCGCATGCCCGTGATGACTGTGGCCTTCCCCCTTACAATCGGGAAGTACGCGTCCCTGGCCGCCAGTTCAGGGAGCTCCCAAGTCCGGAACTCCTCCATTATTCGTGACAGGATTCTTTTCATGCGATGATTCTCCATTTTATTTGGGATTTGCCATAATTTATCTCCTAAAAAGAAAACTGCAAGTCAATACCTAACTTTTTTAAAGATAACTTTTCAGCGAATATTGTCTTTCTAAAGGAAGGCATTTGCAGAAGACCTAACAAAAATCAGTCCTGAAATCAAGACGAGAGGTCAATCAGTTCGACTTTGAAATCCCAACCAATTCGATGGATATGGAGTTTTGAATCTCTGGTGGTTCGACTTCGATATGACCCAAATCGGGGATAATGAACCGCAATTGTCCTCGCGGTTTTTGAGGTTAAAATAGACGTTTTGGAGAATTGAGCCTGGCTACGTGTCGGCGCAGAGACACTTTGCCTGTTCGGGCAAAAGTGGTATGCGTTTTGACACGAACGAGCGGCAGAGACTGGCGGTTTCTTCGTGGCAAAGTCCTCCACCACCCAACTATCCGCGCCCCACAGTGAACTCAACCACTGCAGGGTGCTTCTTTTTCGCCGCAAATTCCCTCAAAACAGGGCACTTGCGGCTTTCCTTTTGCCCGTCTCAGACTGTCTCTAGAGACGCTTTTTTCATTCGATTTTTGCTCTTTCGGAGACGCTGATTCTCGCGTTTGTCTCTGTTGTAGAGATCACGTGACCCCTACCGAAAAAACCGTTCCGTGCGAATTCGCGCCTCCTGTCTTTCAGGCGTTTTTTCAGTTTCCTCCACTTACGCAAGAAGCCGAAAGACTGTCTTGGGTACTGAATGATTATTTGTGCCAGAGTCCAGACGAGTCGATTAAATAGCACATTCCCTGCCCCTTTGGTGGTTTTATCCACTGGGAATTTCCATAGTCAAATCTTACATCATGTAACAGGCATAAAATATCCTCCGCTAATCCCAATAGAAAAACCACGTGTAATTTCATATCCCTCTGGAATGTCACG
>JAFTAC010000057.1 GCA_017458805.1 Victivallales bacterium
ATTCGCCGTCGCGATAAAGAGCACCTTGGAAAGGTCGAAGGGGATGTCCAGGAAGTGGTCTCGGAACGAGATGTTCTGCTCGGGGTCCAAGACCTCCAACAGGGCGGATGCAGGATCCCCCTGGTGGGAACTCCCCAATTTGTCGATTTCGTCAAGCATGATGACGGGGTTCAGGGTGCCGCACACCTTCATGGCGGAAATCACCTTGCCTGGCTGTGCACCAATGTAGGTTCTGCGGTGCCCCTTGATTTCGGCTTCGTCACGCATTCCGCCCAGCGAGAAGCGGAAGAACTTGCGCCCCAGGGCTGTGGCGATGCTCCGTCCCAGCGAGGTCTTGCCCACACCTGGCGGCCCGATCAGGCAGAGGAGCGTTCCCCCCACGCTGCTCTTCAGCGAAGAGACCCCGATGAACTCCAGGATGCGCTTCTTCACGTCCTCCAGGCCATAATGGTCGCCATCCAGTACGGCGCGTGCCTTCGCCACGTCCAGGATGTCCTCTGTGGTGGTGTGCCAAGGCAGATCCATCAGCCAGGAGAGGTAGTTTCTTGAAACCGTGTAGTCGGGCGACTGCCTGTTGGTGAGCTTCAGCTTCTCAAGTTCCTCCAGAATACGCGCCTCCGCCTCCTGGTTCAGATAGGGGCGAATCTCCTCCAATTTCTTCTCGAACATCTCGATGTCGTTTTCGCCGATGTCCAAATCGTTGCCCAGTTCGCGCTTCACGTCGTGCAGGAGTTCCTGTAGCATGAAAACGCGCTGGTTCTTCTCGATGCGCTTCGTCACCTTTGTCATCATATTGCCACGCAACTCGTTGTAGTACAGGAAGCGGCGCAGCATGAAGAGCGTCTTCTCCAAACGTTCGCGGACGTTCAGCGTCTCCAGGACTGCCTGCAAGTCGTCGGGTGCGGCAGGGAAGAGTGTGCATGCGTAGTCAGGAAGCTTCTGCATCGGAATATCAGCCATAGTCGCCAGATATTTCGGCATCTCTTCTGGCGGGGTCTCGCGCAAGGTCAAGAGCTGCTTAAGCAAATCCAGCAGGCAGATGGTATTGAGGTAAACCTCATCCTCCTCCGCCTTGGTCGCAGGCATCTCATCCTTCGGGAAGGTGACATCCGCCATGATGCAGCCATGCTCGTTGCAGAGACTTTCAACACGGGCACGGCAAATCGTGCGACAGGCAGCCCGCGGGGCCTCGTCGCCCTCCGTCATCTCAAGGATAGCCTCTGCAAGGACGCCCATCCGATAGTACTCACGCTTGCCAAGCCTTCTGCCTCCAAGCGAATCGTGCCTCTCCTTGCGCATAAGCAGCACCACCTTGCCATCGCAGTGCTTCTGGGCATACTCGACCGCCTTGGCATCCATGGGAATCACGTTCATCCCAACGGCCATACTGGGGAAAGCTGGCTGGTGCATCCCCGTCAATGCAGGAATGTGCAGCCTCTCATCCTTCTCGGGAGCCTCCACTATCATCAGGCTCTCGGAAAACTTAACGTTTACAAATGGTTTGTCTTTCTTTTCTGCCATGTCAATAACGATATATCTTGTGTTGCAAACTCTTGAAAGAGGTTTGTTGATGAGACGTGAGATATTTAAAAACGCCTCGCGCTGATGACTACCTCGGGAAATAGCGATACGCTATGGGAGGTTTGTCCGTTACCAGGAAGTAGATGGCGCCGACTATCATGAAGACAACCGCCCCCAGAATCTCACCGCCCACGATGCCGAACATGAAGGACTTAAGCCGCTGAACCATCGCAAATCCTCCCACGCGGACGGTCAGCTTCTTCAACAGCCACCCCATCAGGAACGAACTGGCCAGTATGTGCATCGGCCAGGTCACCCACACCAGGAACAGCACGGGATGCAACGGCCACCACGTGTAGCGCAGGCGCAGGAAACTGAACAACAGCACCCCTGCGACGCCGAATGCGACAGCATGCCAGAAGTACTTCTTGCTATGGATGGTGGAGAGTTTGCTGTACCACGGTGTCTTCTCCGCCATCTCAAGCGTATCGACGGACTTGAGCTGTAGCACCTCGGGCTCGCTTCCCACAAAGCAGATTTTCGCCAGCTCGCCCCACGACCACAGGCACTGCTTCGGCGTACCGCGGTCGTATGTCATCACCAGCGACACCAGCAGCGCCGTGAAGATGCTGGCACCGCACGTGATGTATGAGACCGTCGTCATCTTTGCATTCGGCAGCTTCAGGCGGTCGCCTACCTTCAGCGCATTCATCAGGTACGGAAGATAGCCCTGGCTCTGGTCGATGGAAAGCACAAAGCAGACCATCGTGGTGGCGACGAGAACCGACGGGTTCATGAAGGTTCCGCCCAGCATCGCAATCATGAAGGCGTAGGGCTGCCAGCGTGTGTGAATGAAGAATAGTCCCGTCTCCGCGCCGATACGCCCCACCACGATGGCTGCCAACGCCCCCAGGAAGAAGGTCAGCGCGGCAAAGGGCAAGGGCAGCCCCACCGTGTACACTACCAGGAATATCCATGCAATCATGGCGACGATGAAGACACGGAACGCCCATACTGCGCTGGCGTCAACGCCGTTCCCGTCGTCCCGCCCCTTCCAATCGACTATTGAGCGGCGCACAACCGACCAGTAGTAGTTGCGCCCCGTGTAGAGCAGGATGGCGCCGAAAGCGACATAGCTGGCGGCCCGCTGCCAGCCATGCAGCCCCATGCCGCTCAGATTGCAGGTCATATCGACACCGATGCTCACCAGCGGAATCGTCAAAAGGCAGGAGAGTATCTGGGAAAGCCCCAGGGTGAGCGACACCTCCGTGCTCAGCATGAACGCGAATGCAATGACAAGCGGAAATATTTCGACGCGGAATATCCCCGCCCCCATCGGAGCCTTCAGCACAGATGGAAACACCTTCGAGAAGGGCATGAAGTTGTGAATGAGCTTCACGGGAATGAGATATTCGGGAAACCAGTTGCACAACCCGTTGTTTACGCGGATGACAAGTACTGTCAGCAGCCCAATCCAAAACAGTTTCTTCGAGAAGATGTCGGGGATGCCTGATTTCTTCCCAGGCACCATAAATGAAGAGATAAAGTCCGCAATGGGATAGGGAAGGTGTTCGTGTTCCGACCACTGGCGATGCACGATGAGCGACAGGCACGCAAAGCAGAGTGCAGACAGTAGTGCGATGGGCACCCACAACTTGATGGGTGGAAGCCACGCCCCCCACGGAACACGCTCGAAGCGTGTCTTGTTGCGCTCCACCAGCCCAAGCTGCAAATCCTCCGTCCGCCCCACGCCATTTACAAAGCCGCTGACGACATCCTCCCTGTACTCTGGGTCAACCAGACCGTTCTTTGGAAAGTACTTCTCCAGTTCAAGGGCTCGCCAGCCAGGTGTCACCTGATACCAGTGGTGGGGCATGACCATCACATGAGGCAGATGCTCCATCAGGTTGCGCCCCGTGATGCTGCACGCCGTACTGGCAAGGAAGAATATCACCGCCAGTTCTGCCCCCTTGAACGCCAGCTTCGGGCAGAACCTGTGCAGCAGGCAGTTTATGGTTCCGCTGAAGAGCAGCAACGGTCCAACCACCACAATCGGCAGCAGATGCCCGCTATTGAAGCGCTCCAAATCCAGCAGCCAATCATTGACGTAGCCAAACGATGCGATGAGAATCGCCGCGATAATCCCTATAGCAAATGCCTTGAATGTCATTGGAAACTCTCTTATTAAGTGACTTTTAAAACTGGCGTGAAATGTGCTAACAGTTATTGTATCTATTCAGAAGGGGGAAGCCGCGTTAGCGGCGGCAAGAACATAGCCGTGGGTGGAGCGAGCGCCTCTGGAGCGAGCGAAACCCACGGGTCAGTGATACCTCCACTTCCTTTGCGCCGTGCCGCATAGCAAAGCGGAGCGGCAAGGCACAGAAAGAAAACCAGGCTGCCTGTGCCTATTGACTCTCCTTCTGAATAGTTACATAGTATGGACATTATGGCTAAGGCAACGGCTCGAAGCCGCATTTTCATGCGACTGGAGTCGTCGCCCATGCCAATACGTTCATATCGTTAAGCATTTCGATGTATAGTTCTGAAATAACCTCGTTATTTTGTTGATTGCATATTACTCCATTTACAACTTAATGCATTAACCTCAAAATTCAAACAGGCAAGTGAGATATAAAGGTAGCGGCTAAATGTGCCATCAGCGAAGAGACAGATTAGGAAAAAACACTAATCCAACTTGTTTTTTGCTAATTCATCGGTATAATATCATTAAAGTAATGTTCGTAAAGTTTGTCTATAAAAGTCAGGAGTTATTAACATGAAACATCGTTCCTCATTCACCCTCATCGAGCTCCTTGTTGTCATTGCCATCATCGCCATCCTGGCAGCCATGCTGCTGCCTGCCCTAAGCAAAGCACGCGAAAAGGCACGCCAGATTTCCTGCACCAACAACCTGAAGCAGCTTGCACTGTCGGAACTGCTTTATGCAGAAGACTTCGGTGGCAACATTCCCATCAGCAAATCCACTGGCACAGCCAACTGGAACTGGCTGATTGAAGCCAGGTTCGGCATGGGTGAAAGCACCGCGTTCGCCAACGATGCAACCACACGCTGCCCTGGGCTGAACAACCCCGCTGGCAACGGGGTCAGCTACATCTACGCCCTTAAGAATTTTGCCTTTGGCACCAATTACGAGACCGAACACGGGAAGCCCATCCAGACTGGTGCGACGCCTGTCGCAGGCCAAACCTCCAAGCCTTCCTACTACAGCACAATTGTCATGAAAGGTCATTCCGACTACCCCATGATTATGGACACAATCTGGTATGGCGGTGCCTTCGGGTATGCTGGCAACCAGGCCTACACACTCTCCCTCTCCAACACCAACCAGTACTCGGGCTTCCACTTCCGCCACAACGGCATGGCTAACTTCGCTTTCTTCGACGGCCACGTAGAAGCCCTCAAGGGCGGCGTCGCCAAGTCCAAGTTCAAATCCACCGACACGTCGGGCAACGGCGTCAATGCCAACCTCTACCGCAAGCATGACTGGTCATTGACAGAGTAATCACCTCACATTTTCCAATCACATTCCAAGGAGACCGTATGAAACATCTGCGTCACTTCACCCTGATTGAGCTCCTCGTCGTCATCGCCATCATCGCCATCCTGGCCGCCATGCTGCTGCCCGCGCTCTCCAAGGCACGTGAAAAGGCACGTGCCATCTCCTGCACCAGCAACCTCAAGCAAGTCACCCTGAAGGAGCTGATGTACGCAGACGAATACAACGGCAACATCCCTGTCAGCAAATCCACTGGCTGTGCCAACTGGAACTACATGACAGAGCTTCGCTACGCCCTGGGCGAAAGCACCTCGTATGCCAACGACCAAAGCCTTCGCTGCCCTGGCCACGTCAATCCAGGCTACACCTACAACGGCAACAACTACACCGGAAATCAAGTTGGATTCATCTACGCCCTCAAGAACATCAACTTCGGCACCAACTTCGAGAAGGAGCATGGAAACCCCAAGCTGAGCGGCGCGACGGTCGCCCTCTCCACGGAAACCTCCAAGCCTGCCTACTACAGCACCGTCCAGATGAAGGGACACTCCGACTACCCCATGCTCATGGACACGATATGGTACGGCGGAGCCTTCAACTACGCTGGCAACCAGGCCTACACTATCCAGTTGAGCAATGAAAACCAGTACTCTGGCTTCCACTTCCGCCACAACGGCATGGCCAACTTCTCCTTCTTCGATGGACATGTCGAAGCCCTGAAGGCCGGCAATGCAAAAACCAAGTTCAAATACACCGACACTTCGGGCGAAGCAAACAAAGCCCAACTCTATAGTCGCCACGACTGTACACTGCACGAATAGCAACCACAC
>JAFTAC010000517.1 GCA_017458805.1 Victivallales bacterium
TACGATGACAACCAGCCTCTGGCGAAGTGGAAGGCTCTTGCGGAGGTTTTCGACAAGCATGGTTACCCCATGAGCCTAGCGCTCATCGCCACAGGAGACAATGCATTCAATGCGGAGACGCTTGCGTTTCTGAAGGAAGAGGCGGCAAAGGGGCATGAGCTGATGGACCACACTCCCAACCACAGCGTTTATTGGTTCATGCATCCCAATGCGGAAAAGTACGTGAAAGAGCCTTGGGTTGACCACATCAGAGGAAACAAGGTCTGCGGCAAGTACCAGTTGCGCGATGACGCGCCGCCTCAATTTGCGCGCATCCCGTTCAAGGCGAAGGTCAAGGGCAACAGCATTGAACTACCAGACGGCGTTAAGAAGAAGTACTGGCCTGGAAGCAACCATGTCATCATCAACGGCAAGGCGTATATCCTGCGGGGGCGCAGTGAAACCGAGTTCATTTTGGAGGACTTCTGGCGCGACCCCATCGATTTGGGCGATTTGGGCGAAGTGGAGTGCGAATTCGCCAGCAAGTCATACGGCTTCCGTGCGGACATCGGTCTGCTGAAGGAGATGGCGCGAATCGTCCGTGCGCACCGTGAAAAGCTGGGGCTGCCGCCTGCCACGGCGTGGATTCAGCCTGGCAGCCCCGAGGCGATTCTTCAGGCGGACAATGTCCGTGAGGCATACGCGGAGTTTGGCTATGTGAGCGGAGCAACCTATCCAGATTCCGCTCTTCTCACCTTCTGCGAACCAGACCCCATGCGCTGCGCCTACGCCATGATGTGGGGGCAGATCAACCTGGAGCGGATGCCGACGCTGGCAGAACTCAAGAAAAATGTGGCTGACGCCATCGCCACCCATAAGGTGCTCATTGCCTCCAGCCATATCCGCACGGAGAAGATACCTGGTGGACTTGAGGCATACGTGCGTCTGCATGACGAGCTCTTGCAGTGGTGCAAGGAGAAGGGCGTCATGGTCAAGACGCAGTCCGAGTGGGCGCGTCTCCTCTATCACACCAAGACGAATCCGCAGGAGAATGTCTTCCCGTCGCTCGCCATTGACCGCAATGAGGACGGCAACCCCGACGGATTTGAGCGAATCGACGGAGTCGTCTATGCAAACGGCACTCTCTCGCGCCAGAACCGTGGCAAGCTCTTCCAGACACTTCCTTTGGGCGGTGTTGAACGCGGTAAAAACACACTTAAGCTGGATATCGAAGGTGGGATGCCACGTGTCAATATCCACTTCATGAGACGCTGGGGCAAACTCGGTACGGAGACCTTCAAAGGGACGGAAGGTTCCTTCGAGGTGCCGCCGAATACGCTCACGGTTGTGATTGAACTCATCAATGAGCAGGATGCCCCGATAATCTTCAAAGGCGGGCAGTTGCACCAGTAAGAGGTAGCAAGGGCGTCCGCGCCCTTGTTGAATCAATACAAAGACACATAATAGTAGCTATTTGCATTTTTGAATAACGCCACCATGAAAGAATCTTCAATAGGATTTCTTGCCTTTTGCAACGGGCACCAGGTTGTTTTTGATTCGCTGAACAGCGAGGTTAAAGGGCTTTTCAGCATCAAGACCGCAAAAAGGGCTGACAATGGTATTACCTTGTACTCGCCCGTGATAAAGAACATTTCGGGTGGTGAGCTTGTCTTCAACAAGGCGTTTGTGAGCGTCATTCTGCCCCCAGGCCCCTACGAGGCCTTCACGCAGTACAGCAAGTGGAGCAACGAGAACCAGGGGACCTGGCTGCCTCTGGGAGGGCGGGGCATCATCTTGAACACCGCGAATGGCAGAACCACCGAGGGCAACTCCCCCTATCTCGCCATGAGAATGCTTGGTGCACGGGATGGTATCGCGTTCCATGTGCTGCCTGTCGGCGACTGGCGCATCCGCGTGATGCCATTGCCGTTCAGCAATAACGAGCCGCCTATCCGCGTGGATTTGGGCATCTCCGACGAAACGCTTGCCTTTAGGCTGGCACCTGGCGAGAGCTGGGCTTTGCCCGAGGTGATCGTTCATCATTTTGACGATTTTGACGAGGCACCCGAGATGCTGCATGGTTTTCTGCCAGATGCACTTAATCTGAAGTACAAGAAGTTGCCTGTCGAATACAACACCTGGCTGGATGTCTATGCCAAGCTGGATGTGGCGCGTCTGGAGCGGCAGCTTGCCGCTGCCAAGTCCATTGGCTGCGAAGTGTTTGTGGTGGATGCTGGTTGGTTTGGTCCTGGCGACAGCAGCTGGGCAACCGTTGGTGACTGGCGCGAAAAGACGGACACCGCCTTCTTCGGCAAGATGGCTGATTTTGCCGACAAGGTGCGCAAGAAGGGGCTTGAGTTTGGTTTCTGGATTGAACCCGAACGATTTAACCCCAATGCCCCCGTGGTGAAGGAGCATCCAGAGTGGTTTACGAAGACGGGTTCTTGCTATCGCATCGAGCTGGAGATTCCAGAGGCCTACCAGTACCAGAAGAAGACCATCTTCTCGCTGATTGACAAATACAAGGCGAAGTATGTCAAGACCGACATGAACGCCCAACTAGGCATAGATGATTCAGGGGCAGCGCATTACCGCTACGCCAGGCTCTTCTATAAGCTGATGGACGAAGTTCGCGCCGCCTATCCAGACTTGGTGCTGGAGTGCTGTGCCAGCGGCGCCCTGCGCACAGATTTGGAGGCGCTCAAGCACTTCGACGTCTTCTTCCCGAGCGACAGCTCCAACCCATTTACGCAGACCGACATGTTCATCGGCTTCTGGCAGCGTTTCCTCCCGTCGAAACTGATGCGCTGGATAACCTTGCGCGAGTTGAAGGACGCACCGCCACTATATGGTGGCAAGGCAAATGGCGTGGTGGTGGCACCCTACGAGGGGACCTGGGAGGAGTTCTTCGCCGTGGATTTAGAGTCGGTGCTTGCTGCGAGCTTTGCGTGCGGCCAGTATGGCTTTACGGGCGACCTCGACAGTCTCTCCGCAGAAAATCGTCAGTTGGTGAAGAAGTATGTCTCGCTGTTCAAGAAGTTCCGCAGGCATCAAAAGATGGACTGCTTCTGCCTCGTTGATACGCCCACGTTCAAGGTCTTGGAAATCCTGTTCGGCAAAACGCCCGCGCTGATAGTCCAATACATTGCCTCCGAGAAATTGGGGACTCGCAAGATTTATCCGCGTGGTCTGGATTGGGATAAGCATTATTCTGTGAACGGGGAGAAAGTGGAAGGCGCAGACTTGGAGTTGGATGGCTTTGATTTCACGCCGAAATGCACAAGCCAGCATGCCAAGTGGCGGGCTGAGATGCTTATATTCGAAACACTCTGATTTTCTTTGCAATCAACTACTTACAATACGCTATATTCCTCTAGAGGGGAGTTAACGAAAGGCTTCTTTTGAAAACCACAGATTACACAGATTACACAGATGTTTTCAGCCGCGAACGCGGCTGAAAACGGGGATTATAAGGGGTACGGCAAAAATGAACCGCGAATTGCCGCTAAAGCGGCAATTCGCATCTGTGTAATCTGTGTAATCTGTGGTTAAAAAACTACCTTTAGAGGAAACAGAGCTAAACAATAAAACAACAAAAGGAAAGACAAATGGTTACCTTCA
>JAFTAC010000518.1 GCA_017458805.1 Victivallales bacterium
AAAGTCGTCTAGGACTTTATCCAGGGAATAGCCTTCCTCCATCTGGGCATGCTCCAAGGCCTCCAGCAGATTATCCTCAGTCGCCAGTCCTCCCAGAACCATATTGCTTAGGGAGTAGCCATCGCGTGTGAAGATGTTGCAGAAGGTGGCGGAACTCTGGGATTTCATGGAGACGCCCGAAAGCATGATATCCATGTTGATTTCCATAAAGCAGACGAGCAACTGCTTTCCTCCAAGGAAGAACTTCCTGTCCCGTAGGGGCATGGCGATGACGACATTCTTTTCGGTGTTGCTCACTTTTCTGACAGAGATTTCCACCTTCGAAAGGTTTTTGTAATCAAAGGAATACAGGTTAACATTCTGGGTGATTCCCTCATTCGCCGTATAGGTGGACCCCGCCTCATCGACGAACGCAAAACGTTCCAGTTTGAACAGCTGTTTCATATCCTGCTGATAGGCTCGCAAATGCTCAAGATTGATGAGGGATTTTTCGTCAATCATTCCCAGGGCAATCTCCATCACACGGATGTTGTCATTCAGGTTGTTTTCCACAACCTTTTCCCTGCGCCCCGCCAGTTCATCCAGATACAGATGGCTTACCTTGCTCACCGCCTTTGCCGTGTCCTTTCGTGCGCTCTGTCCTGTCCAGATTGTGCCGAATACCAGGATTGCGATAACAATAATACTACCGACTACAACAATATGCGTCGTTTTTGTATTCTGTCCACTCACCATACAGATTACTTCTCTTTTTGATGAAACTGTGATAATGCCTTTCTCTTCCCCTCTTTCCCAATTATAGTTTTTAATATATCCTCTTTATGAGACTTTGTCAATTGAAACAGCTTTTTTGTGAGAATCCACTTCCGACTTTATGTCGCTTCATTTCGTGAAAGCTCTGTTCCCCATAAAGGTAGTCTTTTTAACCACAGATTACACTGATTACACAGATGCGAAGTGCCGCAAATGCGGCACTTCGCGGTTCATTTTAGCCGTACCCCATACAATCCCCGTTTTCAGCCGCGTTTACGCGGCTGAAAACATCTGTGTAATCTGTGTAATCTGTGGTTTCTAAAAGAAGCCTTAACTACCCTCTTGGAGAACAAAGCGTTAGCGAAAACGGGGAAAGCCCTGGCTAATGCCCTGTTGAGATTTCCTCTAGACTTTTGAAATGCCAAACGGAATGTGGACAGAGGGCGTGAAGTGTTGCGCAGTATCAAGGTGGGGATGCTGCTGGTCGTCGAAGAAGATGTGCGGACGAAGCGTCTCCAGGATGCGTCCCTTGTCCATGCCGCCCAGAAAATGCGTCTCATCGACGGTGATGTTCCATGAACGGAGCGTGTTGATGACGCGCCTGTGGGCGGGGGCGCTGCGGGCTGTGACGATGGCGGTCTTGAGGAAGCGATGGTAGTTGCGGTCCTGTTCCTCGCGTTCGTCTTCCAATGCGCGCAGGTTGCCGAGCTTGCGGAACAAGTCGCCCAGCGGGCCAGATGCTATGGCGGTCTGCGCCTTTTCCGTCTCGGAGTTGTAGAACGCATCAATCCCCTCCTTCTTGAAGACTTGCTCGGCACTGTCATCCGCGATGACGCCGTCAAAGTCAAAGGCGACGCGCAGCTCATTGTCGGTCTTATCGTCGCTGGTTACACTTGGGAGGACGCGCCCAGCGGGATAGCCGTGGTTCAACGCCTCGATGACATCTTCCTCGTTTGCAGACAGGAACAGCGAGACATTGTAGGCGGGGATGTAGCGGAACGGCGAGTTGCCGCGCGTAAAGGCGGCACGGACGATGCCCAGCCCATAGTGCTCAATGCTGGTGAAAACGCGCAGCCCCGTGTCGGAATCGTTGCGCGAAAGCAGCACCACTTCCGCTGGCTGACTGTCAGGAAAGACTTTGTTCAACTCCAGAAAACGCCGCACAAATGGGAAGGCGATGCCTGGCTTAAGCACGTCGTTTTCATGTGTGCGCTGGTAATCGCGATACGCCCGCACGCCCTTTTCACGAAACACCGCATCCGCCTCGTCCAGCTCAAACAACGCCGATGATGCAACCGCTATAACAAGTTTTCCCTCAATTGGATAGGACATAATTCACAGATTTCCCTTTCAGCTCAATCCTTCTCGAAACGGATGGTGGGCACACCCTTAAAAGTGATTACATAACGGCCCCCTGTGACGGGATAGACCACCTCGCTCCCTGCATCCAGGTCGGATTTGCCAGGGATGAGTTTGACGAAAGGCCCCTTTTCGCCAATGTAGGCGCCGCCGAACTTGGCGATGACTTCAGGGCGATTGCCGATGGCATGGCCAGTGGTGGTGACAATGGCGCCATCCACGTCGGCCTTGGTCAGAAAATGGGTGGCTGGACGGAAGCCCGCCCGCACCATGTTGGAGGCGATGAGCATCTTATCCGCTGGATTGCAGCTGTTGTCGTCCAGACCGTGTACGATGACCACCTGGTTGCCTGGATTGGCCTTCTTCTGAATGATGAGATGCGCTGGATTCCCTGGCTCCCTGATTTCCTGCATGGCTGGCGTGAGGTACTTGGGCGACGCAGGGTCCTTTGAGTATCCCGCATTGAGAGCACCGACTCCGAAGGCGATGTCGTTGGTCAGGCCAGGCATCCCGCAGAGGTCGATGACGCATCCGAATGTCGCAGGGGCCAGTTTGTTGACCATGAGGCTCACATTGCCGCCGCCAGAAGCCCCCGCCGCATAGATGCGTCGGCGGTTGAAGGGTATCTTCGCGGCGTCCAGATTCTTTTGGACTTCGTACAATGCGCGGAGGCAGTCCATCGCCTGGAGCAGGCCGTGGTCGTATGGAACCTCATTGTGCTTGTTTTCACCGCTCTGGAGGTAGTTCACACTCAGGCAAATCAGGTTGAAGCGGTCGCTCAGCAGATCGCACCATGGCGCCGTCAATTTCCAGGTTCCGCCCCAATTGTGCGAAAGAAGCATCAGACCTGTGTTGGCGTTGATGCCCTGGCTGGGGACGCGGACATAGTATTCGACCACTCGCGCGCCTGGACGGAAGCGGTACTCCTGGCCCGTGAATGACTGCACTCCCTGCAGTGTTGCAGGCACTTGCGGATGCGATGCATCGACTGCAGGCGCATCTGGCACATCGTCATCCAGCGCAAGCAGCATCCCGCCTGCCTTGCTAGGCACGCAGCTGATCTTTTCGGGTGGCTGCGGGATGATATACATGCGGTAGCGCATGATTTGCTTCCGTGGCGGTTGGTCTATATAGACGGGATCAGGAAGCTGTATTCCATTGTGCTTCGCGGCAACCTGCGCCCCTGCTTCAGAGTCAAAGATGGCGATCAGCGCCTTCCTGCAACCAGCCGGAAAGACAATCGTGTACCCGCTGCAAGCCTGGTCTGGAACGGCGTTCTTGAACTGGAAACTCTCTGGCAGCCCACTCAGCGTATAGGCACGGTCCCGCCAGACTTTGGCGCCGTTCTGCATCAAGACACTCTCTCCAAAGGCCAACACAGACATAATCAGAACAAGGGAAATGGATAGTTTTTTCATCGCAAATGATTTGGGGTTATGGTTATTTTAGGATATTGTCAGAATTAACGGGATATGATCGCTGGCACTTCTACCATTGTTATTGCATCCAACAAAAACATCAGGGCTACCATATTCAAGTTTTACACCATTATTGATTGCAGAAGGTGTTGCAGCGCAAAAGTCAATGGCATATCCACGAGCCAAGTCTCGATGCATGAACCAAGTACTCTTTTCGTGCTCTTTCTTTTCGACATCAAGCCATTTAAGATGTTGCGTTTCAAAACAATTGGCAAGTTTCTTCCTTTCTTCCGCATGATCTATTCCACCGCTGCCC
>JAFTAC010000519.1 GCA_017458805.1 Victivallales bacterium
AATTCAGGCCGCACTGCATCACCTCCATCATCAGGAACTCGAACTGGCGGCAGTCGTCGTGGAGTGTCACGCCCCACTCCTCGTCATGGTAGCGGATGTTGATTTCCGAGGCTTCGTCCCAGTAGTCGCAATATGTCATTTGCAACCTCCTAGTTCATAACTGGTAATGTTCATCGTAGAAATAGGAGGCCAGCGGGGCGGAGAGGAGGCGGTCGCCCAGTATCTTCTTCATGAGGAAGCCTTCCAAAGGCAGACGTGGACCAAGGAACTTCAGGGCTTCGCAGAGCCTGACCCCGCATGCATGCCCCCAGTAGGCAGCCTTGTCGTGGAAGTTGCGCCGCCAGCTATCGACGATGTCGGGACCGCAGGTCGGCAGAAAGCATTCGATTGCCTTGTCGGCAGTCGCCATAGTCGCCTCATCCGCTTTCACAAACATATCTGGGATAAAGTGATAGGCCTGCGATACACCTGTCTGGAAAGCATAGACCTCCTTGACGGCCTGGTAGTCCTTGTGCCGATTCGGCGAGATGTTTGTGGCGGTGCTGAGGATGTGCCGTGTGACATGCGCCACAAGCCGATGGTCCGCATGGGAATCCAGCGGCCAGTGCATCAAGACGATGTCAGGGCTGGTCTCCAGCAGAAACTCGGCCATACGGTCCATGATTTCCGCTTGGTAGCGGTCCGCCTGCGCAACGGGATAGTCCCAGATAACCTTCTCGCAACCAAGAGTTTTCGCTGTGCGCGTGGCATCGTCGATTGTCCGCTCGCGACCATTGGGGCCCAGGTCGCGAATGAACGTCCAGTTCCATCCTCCAATGGGGTTGAGGATAGTGACCTTGCAACCTGCCGCAGAGAGCGATATTGCGATGTTCGGGCACTCGACCTCGATCTCTTCGTGGTGGGCACCGACTATCAATACTTTGTAAGGGGTTGTGTCCATGGGTGTTCCTTGCCTGTTCTGTGCGCGTGGCTTTAGCGCTGCGGCTGAAGCAGTTCCCGCCAGGTTGCCAGCAGCTTCTCCCAAGGGAAGAGCGCCTGATTGGCGGGGCTGGTGGAGGGGAGGTAGATGGCCTCGCGCTTGAGGTGTGGCTCCACCAGTTTTTGAAAAAGCGTGAACGCAGTCTTCCCAGTGGTGAATATCTGCTTGATAGGGGCGGTCTGGAGAATGGGTGTGAAGTCGTTTGGGATAGGGCTGCGGATGGTCGAATCGGCAGCCCCCTTGATTTCGCAGCTGGCCAGCACATCCCAGAGGGCGATGCCATGGCGCAACGCAAAGGCGCGCTTCTCGTCGGGTGATGATGGTACTGGCTCCTCATAAAGCGTGGCCATTAGCGGCCAGAAGCGGTTCTGCGGATGCGAGTAGTAGAAGCCGTGCTTGATAGATTGAGGCGACGGCATCGTGCCGAGAATCAGCACTGTCGAGTGGCTATCATAAACTGGCTCGAATGCGTGGGTTACAAACATGGTGCTTCTTCTTCCCGCATTAAGATGTGTCAGCCGTGGAGATGTGTCAGCTCTGTCTGACACTGCAGAGTGTAGCCAGGTGCGCCTCCAGCTCTGCAAAAGTGCAGTGGCTTCTACGGGTCTGGTAGCGGAACTTGCCTGTTGCACGCAGTTCCTGCTCGCGTTCAGGGACGACACAGCCTCTGGAGTCGATGATTTGCCCCCATGATGCGACACTCCAGACAGGAATGAAAGGCTCCACCTTCGGCGACATGTTCTCCATCCAGCTCTTCGGGAAGAGGGCCTGCCAGCGGGGGCGGTCGTTGAGCCAGGTACTGGTGGTTAACGTGTCTGCTCCAAAGCGTACACGGCACTCTGCCATAAGCAGTTCCAGGCACTTGGGGAGGTAGTCTGGGCTCTCGAAGATGGAGTGGGGGCCCACGCCGTTGGCGATGTGAAACGCAACCCATGTCGGGGGACGGCTGGGGCTGGGCGGGTCGTACGTCAGGCTGCCGCAGTGCCAGCTGGCAGGGGCCGCCACGCCGACGCCGCAGGGGTAGTTCTGCTCGGCGCGCTCATGCGAGTAGTCCTCTATGTAGCTCCACATCTCCTCCTCAAACTCTTCTGGCGGAAGGGCTACAAGCTCTTCTGCCTTGTTGAGGATGCGCACGGATTCAGGGTCGTCCCACTTGTCTCTAGCTTCAGAGTGGAAAAGGGCATGATAAAGCAGTGGCGTGTGGTTCTTGATGCACTCGCTGATGCTCGCGCCTGGAAGCAGCGGCATGAGATACTTCCGTGCATAAAAGAATGAAATGCGCGCCAGGCGCTCTGTATAAACCTTATGTTCTTCCAGTGATTTGACTTCCAACATGGTTCTGTTTCCAGTTTTATGCTTTCTGACCACTATGCCCCAAGACTTCCGCCGATGATGGCCAGCAGGATGCCCAGCAGCATGAGCCACAGCCATCTCTTGCAGGTCTTAAAGTACAGGATGGCGAAAATCAGATTTGCAATCTGTCTGAATACCCCCAAAAGTCCCCAGATGATGCTTACCTTGAACTCTTCGATGAGCACGCCTATCGCACCTATAAAATAAAGAACACCACCCACAAATAATAAGACAGAACCAATCATTGTTAACTTTCCTCTTAATTTTTGCGTGATAACTTGTTACAATTATTTAGAACTGAGAGAAAACATAGTCACTTCCTCTCTACTCGTAGGACAGACCGTAGTTGTCCTCGAAGGGCGGGGTGCCTTGGCGGGGGCCGAAGGGATATTTGGTGTTTCCAGGGAAATACCATTGCTCTCCGCTGGCGAGGTCGTGGCCGTTGTTCGTGGTCTTGTAGGCGATTTTTACCCAGCCAACATGGCCGTCCGCGTATGCGGCATTGCAACGCCCTTCATGGCGGAAGACGAACTCCCGCAGAGAATCGGTCTTGTTGGTGTCCATATTGCCCTTCTTGGCGGTGCTCATGATGGGGCCGTTGATGGTGTTGCCGCTCTGGTTCTGGTAATCAGTCCACTGGACACGTCTGCTTGGCTCCTGGTTGACCTGGGCGTTGCGCGACTGCCAGATGGCGGAGGTGCCCCCCGTGATGGGGCTGGCGGAGTCGCTCAGGTTCACCGTGCCGCCGATGGAGACTTGCACGGTCTTGCCGCCATATTCGAACTTGCCGAGGCGGTTCAACCCAGCGGTGGCGCCGTCTCCTGGGCAACGGGTCAGCTTCGCGTCAAGTCCTGCATTCGAGCCGCCGATGTACATGATGAACCCACGATCGGGTATCAGGCAGGTGCGGACATCGGGATACCAGTCGTCCGACTCGTCTGCGTAGAGGCAGGAGGCCATGCCATACTGCTTCATCAGCGACTTGCAGCTGACCTCGCGCGCCTTCGCCCGCGCCTTCGACAGGGCAGGCAGCAGCATCGCCGCCAAGATGGCGATGATGGCGATGACCACTAGAAGCTCTATTAGGGTAAATTGCTTGTTTTTCATAAGTTGCATTTTTCTTTAATAATTTGGGGCAGAGTAAATTAGTTTTCTCTAATTATACTCCAAAAGCTGAAAAAAGCAAGCGAGTTAAGAGGTTTTTCAATGGATTTGTGGGATAGGTTCGTTCTCTATCAGGTGGGGCGAGGCAGTTTCCCTGAGGTAAACGTGCGCGCGTTGCGCGCACCAGAGCAGCGTGCCCCAGAACTGCGTGCCCCAGAACTGCGTGCCCCAGAACTGCATGCCTCAGGTCACCCCACGAACATTGCTCCAATGATGAGGACCATGCCTACCAAGGCACTGGCGGAGACGGGCTCATGGAAGATCAGGATGCCCACCAGTGAACCAACGACGGGTTCGATGGCGACGACGATGGCGGCGGTGGATGGCTGCAGTAGCTTCAAGGCCGCTGTATAGGTGTAGTAGGGCAGAATGGTCGAAATCAGTACGAGACCAGCCAGGCAGAGCCAGCTGAGTGGGGTGCACAGCAGGGGAAGGCTGTTGCCCCAGTTCAGGTAGAACAGCGCGGCGAAGCCTGCGAAGATGAAGGTCCAGAGGGTGATTTTGAAGGAGTCGAGGCCGTGTTGCTGCGCGAAGCGTCCGAAGATGGAGTACAATGCATAGAAGAGTCCAGAACACAGCCCCAGACAGAGGACGGTCGGAGTCAGCCTGCCCCCAGAACCGATCACACCCGACACGAAGACGCATCCAAGCACGACCATTGCCAATGCCAGCAGTTTTCGGTGCGTGAAGCGTTCGCCGAAGAAGGCACAGGACAGCAGCGTGACGAAGACAGGAGAGGTGTAAAGCAGTACCACGGCGACATTTACCGTTGAACGCTGCATTGTCGCAAAGTAGCAGCAGTTGAAGAGCGTGATGCTCAGGATGCCGCAGCCTGCGACGCACCAGATATCACGCAGTTTGAGGCGTAGAGGCTTGCCCTTTGTGCAGGGAATGGCTGCCAGCAGTGCCAACGCAGTCAGGATAGAGCGCAGGGCCGCAATATCCAGTGCGCTGAAGCCAATGGCGTTAAGCCGTCTGATGAAGAGGCTGATGATGCCCCAGCAGCTGCCTGCCAGGAGGGCAAGGAGCATTCCCTTGTGTCGTGAGGTCATAAACACAGAAAGGCGGCAGCCCCTTCGACTGTTTAGCGGAAGGGGCTGCGTTGCAGATAATTACAGACCGAGAATCTGTACAGCGTTCTTGTACATGATCTTGTCGTAGATTTCCTGCGAGATGCGCTTCTCTGCGAGCATCTTGTGCATGAAATCCAGCAGCCAGGTATCGGCGGGATGGACGTAGGCCGAGCAGATGTCAATGCCGAAGCAGAGGCGGTCCTGGAACTCGTCCATGAACTTCGCGGCGAAATCGGGGTCTCTCATCAGGGAGTTGGCGCCCGACCCTGCGGAAAGGTCGCCGTAGAGGTTGGGATGGCGGCGCATGATTTTCGGCAGCGCACCCTCCTCGGTGATCTTGCCCTTCGGGTAGCCAGAACGCGCATAGACGGTTTCCAGCGGGCCGATTTCCGCCCAGAAGGCCATTGCATGGCCGAGGATGCGCAGTTTCGGGTAGCGCGCCAGCGTCTCCTCCAGCTCTGGTAGGCCAGGTTCATCGACGATGCCGTAGATGTCGCCGACGCGGTGGCCGACGTGGATGGTCATGGGCATGCCCGTGCTCTCTACGGCGCGGAAGAAGTTCTGCATCAGGGGATCAAGGAAGTGCTTGTTGCAGATGACCTCGCCGACGCCCTTGCAGCCGGCGGCCTTGTACTGCTCCAGCACCAGCTCCAGCTTGGTGAAGGGGCTGTTGGAGATTGCCTGTGGATGGATGTTGCAGAAGGGGATGAAGCGGTCGGGATACTTCTCGGCTATCTCCAGCGCGTCTTCGTTGGTGGTGGGAAGGTAGAACTCGGGGCCGATGAGCAGCTGGATGACCGCCTTGTCAACGCCCATCTTGTCATAGCGGGGCAGCAGGGTCTCGGGGGTGGGCCAGGGCTCGCGGCCAGGCATCTGGAAGAAAGTCTTGCGGTAGCAGTGCGCGTGAATGTCGATGATCATTGCAAAAAACTCCTGTTGGTTGACGAGGCGACTTTGCCTCAATGTTTGAAAAAGCACACGATTTATTGTAATGCCATTTTTAAATCTTGCAAATTGGATTAAATTAAATTAGCAATTAGCAATTAGAAATTAGCAATTGGGTCTGAGCATATTTTCCCCACTTATTTTCGAATTTCTAATTGCTAATTTCTAATTGCTAATTTCTAATTGTCCAATGCACAAAAGTTTCCACATATTCATCGACCCGCTTATAGCCCGCTTCAATGGCTTCGTCCAGCGGAACCCCGTCTTTTCCATCGCGGTGGTGGCTGCGTTCATCAGCGCGTGCATCGTCCACCCCGACAAGGAGTACCTCGACTACTTCGACTGGAAGACGCTGACCTGCCTGTTCTCCACGCTGGCGGTGGTCTGCGCGCTGCGCAACATCCGCTTCTTCACGATCCTGGCGCAGCGCATCGTGCGGCGCTTCTCCGACCTGCGCAGCGTGACGGCGGCGCTGGTCTGCATCACCTTCATCGGCTCGATGTTCATCGCCAACGACATGGCGCTGCTCACCTTCCTGCCCCTGGGGTACTTCGTGCTCACCAGCACTGGCAAGGAGAGGCTGATGGCCTTCACCTTCATCATGCAGAACATCGCCGCCAACCTTGGAGGGATGCTCACGCCCTTCGGTAATCCGCAGAACCTGTTCTTGTACAGCAAGTTCAACATCGGGAACATGGAGTTCATGCACATCATGTTCCCCCCTTTCCTGCTTTCGGTCATTCTCATCACCATCTGCTGCCTCTGCGTCAAGAGCGAGCCGCTGAGCATCAAGGCCCCTGGCATGGCAAGGCACTTCAGACGGCTGGTCATCTATCTTGCGCTCTTCGCGCTCTCCATCGTCATTGTCTTCCGCATCGTCCCCTACTACTATGGACTGGTCATCATCACGCTTGCCTTGCTCTACCTGGACCGTGCCGCCCTGAAGCACGTCGATTACTGCCTGCTCTGCACCTTCGCCGCCTTCTTCATCTTCGCGGGGAACATGTCGCGCATGGTCGCTGTCCACAGGCTTTTCGAGTGGTTGCTGACGAAAAGCACGCTGGTCTTCAGCGTGCTCTCCTGCCAGATCATCAGCAACGTGCCCTCCGCCATCCTCCTCTCCCAGTTCACGGACAACTA
>JAFTAC010000520.1 GCA_017458805.1 Victivallales bacterium
CTAACCACTAGAACTGGAACTGTGCGCTCAGGACGAAGCCGTCGCCCACGCCGAGTTCGCCGAATCCCTTGTCCTTGTCGCCCGTGTTCACGTAGGCGCCTACCAGAGTGAGCTGCTTGGTCACGAACCAGGCGACGTGGCCGTTCCAGTAGTCCGCATTCTCGATGCCGTCGCCAACCTTGACGCCCTGGCGGTATTCCACGCCGATGGCCACGTTCTCGCTGGGCAGCACATCGATGTTCGCAAACACCCCCGTGCCGTAGTGGTTGTGCCCGACCACGCCATAGACCACCTCGTCGCTGCGCTGCACGCCAGCCGAAACCAGCACGGGCAAGGGCAGTTGCGTGATGAGTTTGCTTGCTACAATATAATAGTTGAAGCCAGCATCGTCAAGCCCGAAAAGGTCAGTGGTGTTGCTGTCCGTGTGGCGGTATTTCACACCGATGGCGACTGCGGGCACCCACTTGGAATCAAAGGCGTTCTCGTCCAGAAGGCGTATCTTCAAGCCCACCGTGTTCGCCTCGATGTTGTTGTCGCCATAGTCCTTTGCGTTGACCAGGTTGAACGCATAGCTTAGCTCGACTCGCTTCGCGACGCTCAGCGACAGACTGTAGGAACTCCACTTGATGTTGCTCTCCGACAGCTGCACGTACCATGCGCCAATCTGCGGCTTGCTTATCCACTCGTTCCCTTCGATATCCAGACCCGATGTGAAGGCCAGCGGATTGAACGCTATGCCGCCCGTCCCGTCCAGACTGTTCAAGGGCACGCCGCCATGCACCGCGCCAACTGCCCAAATCACCAAAACCAAAATGCTCGCCCTTACAAAATTGCTTTTCTTCATAATGCCTTCTCCAATTTTCAAAACCGACTTGTTGCCATTCACACGAAACTCACCCTGCTCGCCATTCATTCGACATCTCTTCATCGCTTCATTCTCCTTTATTGGTTCTTGTCTTTTAAATCAACTACTGAATTAGTAGTCTTTTTGTTCAACGCAAATTAATATATACCATAAAATCAGCCTGTCAAATAAAGACTACTAAAAAAGTTGATTTTTTGTTATTTTTTTTTATTTTGGGAGTTTTTGCATGGCAATAAAGCCATCTAGAGCTTCTAGAGCTTCTAGAGCTTCTAGAGATTCTAGAGATTCTAGAGATTCTAGAGATTCTAGAGATTCTAGAGATTCTAGAGCATCTAGAGCATCTAGAGCTTCTAGAGATTCTAGAGATTCTCCAGAATTTCGACTATTGCACTTGCCTTATTGGGGCAAAAAGATATATTATATAATGACAACAAAAATAATCGTGTTTTCATATAGGAGTTTTTCAAATGTGGGACTACACAGACAAGGTCAAAGACCATTTTCTAAACCCTCGCAACGTGGGTGAAATCGAGGATGCGGACGCAGTGGCGGAGGTGGGAAACCTCACCTGCGGCGACGCGCTGAAACTCTACCTGAAGCTGGACGCCGACGGAAAAATCGCCGACGCGAAGTTCAAGACCTTCGGCTGCGCCAGCGCCATCGCCTCCTCTTCCGCACTGACTGAGCTCATCAAAGGCAAGACCCTCGACGAGGCGTCGAAAGTCACCAACCAGGACATCGTCGCCCTGCTGGGCTCCCTCCCAGAGGAGAAGATGCACTGCTCCGTGATGGGCATGGAGGCCATGCAGGCCGCCATCGCAGACTACAAGAAGCGCCACGGGCTCGCCACCGACTCCGTCGAGGAGGACGACACCCACGAGGGGCGCATCGTCTGCAAGTGCTTCAACGTGACCGACGCCAAAATCCGCAAGGTCGCCCTGGCGAACAACCTCCACACCGTCGCCCAAATCACCGACTATACCAAGGCCGGCGGTGCGTGCGGGCGCTGCCTCGACGAGATTCAGACCATCCTCGACGACCTCTGGCGCGAGCAATCCACCGCTGCCCCTGAAGCCGCTCCTGCGCCCTCTGCCCCCGACACAACCGCCTACGATGCACTCTCCCCCGTGCGCAAGATTTTCCTGCTCAATGACATCATCACGCGGGAAATCCGGCCCCTGCTGGAGCGGGACGGTGGTGGAATCGAGCTCGTTGACCTGGACGGCGACACGGCAATCGTGCGCCTGAAGGGGCACTGCGGCCACTGCGTCTGCGCTTCCGCCACACTGAAGAACCTCGTGGAAAAGAAGCTGCGCGAGCTGGTCTCCCCGAAGATCACCGTGAAGGAGGCGTAGCTCATGTCCGAAGCAAGAACAGTCTATTTTGACAACAACGCCACCACGGCGGTCGCGCCAGAGGTCTTCGAGGCGATGACCCCCTTCCTGACGACGCTCTACGGCAACCCCTCCAGCATCCACACCTTCGGCGGGCAGGTGATGGCGCATGTTGACAACGCACGCGAACGCCTCGCCGCCCTGCTGGGAGCGCAGCCTTCGGAACTCATCTTCACCTCCTGCGGGACAGAGAGCGACAACGCCGCCCTCCGCAGCGCCCTCTACACCAATCCACAGCGGGACAAGCTGGTCATTTCCGTCGTGGAGCATCCCGCCATCCTGAACGTGGCCCTCGACCTTGAGCGGCAAGGGTATCGCGTGGAGCGCATCCCCGTCGATGCCAACGGACGGCTTGACATGGAAAAGGCGCAGGAGTTCATCGACGACCGCACCGCCATCGTCTCCGTGATGTGGGCGAACAACGAGACGGGCAACATCCAGCCCGTGCGTGAACTTGCGGAACTTGCGCATAAGCACGGTGCGCTCTTCCACACCGACGCCGTGCAGGCAGTCGGCAAGGTCCCGATGAACCTCTCCGAAGGGTGGGTGGATTTCCTAAGCCTCTCAGGCCACAAGCTGCACGCACCGAAGGGCGTTGGAGCCCTCTATGTGAGGCGCGGCGTGCGCTTCCACCCCTTCGTGCTGGGTGGCCATCAGGAAACGGGTCGCCGCGCAGGCACGGAAAACGTCGCCTCCGTCGTGGGACTGGGCATGGCTGCGGAGCTGGCCTCCAAGAACATCGAGCGTGAAAACAGCCAGGTGCGCGCCCTGCGCGACCGCCTGGAGAGCGGCATCGTGGCCACCGTGCCGAAAACCCGCATCAACGGCGATGTGGAACACCGCCTGCCCAATACCACCAACATCTCCTTCGAGTACATCGAGGGCGAATCCATCCTGATGCTGCTCGACCAATACGGCATCTGCGCCTCCAGCGGCAGCGCATGCACGACGGGCAGCCTGGAGCCATCCCACGTCCTGCGCGCCATGGGCCTCCCCTACACCGCCGCCCACGGCGCCATCCGCTTCAGCCTCTCCCGCTACAACACCGCAGAGGAGGTTGATTTCGTCCTGGAGAAGCTGCCCCCCATCATCGCGCGCCTCCGTGAAATCTCCCCATACTGGAGCAGCCAGAAGTAGCTCGGACCATGAAAATCTCGACAAAAGGCAGATACGGTCTGCGAATCCTGATAGACCTAGCAACCCATGACACGCAGAAGCCGCGTCTGGTGCGCGACATAGCAGAATCCCAGCAGATATCGGAGAAGTACATCAGCCGCCTGATCATCGACCTGCGGCGTGCGCGTCTCGTGCGGTCTGTGCGCGGCGTGAAAGGCGGCTTCTTCCTGGCGCGCTCCCCGAAAGAAATCACCCTGCTGGACATTCTGGAGACAATGGAGGGCACCCTCTCCATCGTCGATTGCGTCATGGCCCCCGAAAAATGCACGCACAACGCGGACTGCACCGCGCGCGGCATCTGGCAGAAGCTCAACGACGGCATTCGCGAGCTGATGCGCAACATCACCTTCGAGCAGATTCTCGAGGAATACCGCAACGGCACCGCAAAGGACGGCGTTTTCGACTACTGCATCTAAATGCCTGTCCTGCGCCCGATGCTTCTGCGTCTGGTTATGAGCCAATAGCTGCAATCGCAAAGGGATTGAGTGAAATATAGCCTTTTCGACTTGAAAATAACAAGAAACGCATTAAATTGTTATCTTGCGAGATAATATTTTATCTCCTACGTTTTGCAACTCGTTCCGTCGAGAGATTCCTCTTGGCGGGTTATGTCCTTAAAAACTGGTATTTTGGAGAAAACGCCGTGAAAAACTGTGCACCCGAAAAGATTAGAAATTTCGTACTGGCTGGCCATGCTGGATCTGGAAAGACAACACTTGCAGATTTGATGCTGTTCAAGGCCGGCATAGTCGGGCGCCAGGGCAGCGTTGACAACGGCACCAGCGTCTCCGACTTCCGCAAGGAAGAGCAGGAAAAGAAGAGCAGCATCTTCACCAGCGTCCTCCACCTCCCCTGGAAGGACGGGCATTTCTTCTTCCTCGACACCCCCGGCAACTCCGACTTCTGCGGCGAAGCCATCAACGCCATCAACATCAGCGATATGATGATTCTGGTCGTTGACGCCAACCTCGGCATCGGGCCAGGCACCATTCGCGCATGGAAGCACGCCGAAGAGCGCAAGCTCCCCCGCATGATTTTCATCAACGGCTGCGACCGCGACCAGGCTGACGTGGCGGGTCTCGTCGAAATCCTCCGCGAGAGCTACGGCAAAACCAAGTGCATCCCCTGCACCGTCCCCGTCGGCGAAAAGGCGCAGTTCTCCGCCGTCTCCAAGGTCCTCAGCGATGACGCATCTGGCGACGCCGCTAACTACAAGCAGGAGCTGACCGACGCCATCGCGGAAAGCGATGAAGAGCTGATGGAGAAATACCTCGACGCAGGCGAACTCTCCGCCGAAGAGCTCATCAAAGGCTTCCGCAAGGGCCTCCTCGCGGGCGAACTCTTCCCCATCTTCTGCGGCAGCTCCTCCAAGGACATCGGCGTCGCTGAACTGATGGACGCCATCATGGAGCTGGGGCCCACCCCGCTCGACCCCGTTGCCTTCCGTCTGGACGAGGGCGAAATCGACCGCAACGCCGCCGAGTCAGTCGGCTACGTCTTCAAGTCCGTCAATGACTCCTTCATCGGCCAGATGAACTACATCCGTGTCATCAGCGGCACCTTCGCCTCCAACAGCGAACTGGTGAACAGCACCAAGTCTAGCAGCGAGCGCATCGGCAACCTGCTTCAGATCCAGGGCAAGGACCAGGCCGTCGTCGAGAACGCGGGTCCTGGCGAGTTCATCGCCATCGCCAAGCTGAAGAACACCTCCCTGAACGACGTCCTCGGCAGCAAGGCTGTCGCCGCGAAGTTCTCCGCCATCGTCTATCCGCAGCCCACCACCATCTACGCAGCCTCCGCCACGAAGAAGGGCGAGGAAGACAAGCTGGCGCAGGGCCTTGCGAAGCTGGCGGCTGAAGACCCCACCATCAGCATCGTCCGCGACACAGAGACCAAGCAGACCATCCTCAGCGGCATGGGCGACCAGCAGATCAACCTCATCGTTGACCGCCTGAAGAACGAATCCAAGGTCGAAGTTACCCTTGAAACCCCGAAGATTCCGTATCGCGAGACCATCACCATGACGGGTTCCGCCGTCTATCGCCACAAGAAGCAGTCTGGCGGCCACGGCCAGTTCGCCGAAGTCCAGATGAGACTGGAGCCCTACGAGCCCGCAGAGGGCGAGCCCGACTTCCTCTTCGCCAGTGAAGTCGTTGGCGGCAACATCCCCAAGAACTTCATCCCCGCCATCGAAAAGGGCGTAAACGAGACCCGCGTGAACGGGCCGCTCTCAGGTTCCATGGTCACCAACTTCAAGGCTGTCGTCTTCGATGGCAAGTACCACCCCGTCGATTCCTCCGAAATGGCGTTCAAGATTGCCACGCGCCGTGCCTTCCGCGACGCCATGGCCAAGGCGAAACCCATGCTGCTTGAGCCTATCATGACCTTGAAGATCATCTTCCCCGAAGTC
>JAFTAC010000521.1 GCA_017458805.1 Victivallales bacterium
CTTGCACTATTGTCGCTAACCACTAACCACTAACCCCCAACCACTAACCCCCACCCACTAACCCCCAACCACTAACCACTAACCACTAACCACTAACCACTCTAGTAAAGTTCCGCCCAAGCAGCTGCGTCCTGGCAGATTTCAGGAAGTCGCGCTTCGGGGCAGCCTGATGGTGCGAAGAGAACGACGCCACCATAGCCGCCAGACTTCAGATACTCTGCCCAAGATGCCTGTTCGTCGTCGTAAAGCGTCTCGAAGGCGCTCACGTCGTAGTGGAAAACGATGGCCTTGACAAGGGGGAGGATGTCGCCGCCGCAGAGCTGTTCGGGAGCCATCTCCTTGTCAAGGTGCGCATGGACGCACAGCCCCAGCGAGGTGCGTGGCAGCAGCGGAGGACGCTCATCTATCCCGTATCGTTCGTCCCAGTTCTCGCGGGGCATGTCGTTCACGGCCTTGCACAGCTCAATGGAACGAGCCAACTCCTGGGAACCAGGGAATGCCAGAGGCAAACTGACGGGCAGCAGGACGCTGAAGTCAAAGGGCAGCGGCGCAGACACCAGTGTGGACAGCATCGGCTGGAAGCGCATGCTCTGCGTGGGCCACTGCGCCTCCTGATAGCGGTCAAAGGACAAGTCCAGCGTAAACAGGCTGCACTCCGAGGCATGATGGATGCTTCCCATCTCGCGGCAGAGCCGCCCGAACAGCTCGGGCAGACTCCCTTTCTGCGCCACCATCTCCAGCAAATCCGCCGCGTTGTTCGGCAGAATGTTGTAGGCCAGCAGACACTTTGCCGCCGCCTTCTGCACCAGAAGCCGCGTCTCTTCTTCCTCAAACAAGGAAGCGTCCCCCGCCATTCCCTTCAGCGACATGTAAGGTCCCATGGCCTTGAGGCACGCCGCCAACTTCCCCTCTTCAATCGAAATGCCCGTCAGAATCATCGTCTCCAATATCCCCCTACTTAATCTCCTGCAGCATGACGCCATCCAGCCATGCGGTTCCCTCGATGGTGCTGAACACCCTGATATACGGTCTTTCGCTGATTTCAGGGCGCGTGGTAAACTCGAACGTAAAGGCCGTCCAAGGCATAGACTCCTTGATGCTGCCCGCTCTCGGAAGCGTTTGGTTTACGCCGTCGTTGAACATGAAGAAGACGCCGCCATTCGTCCCAGGCTGCTTGTTGTCGATTTTCAGATAGCAGGTCATGCGGTACTTGGTGTTGGGCTTGATGCCCGTAAGGTACTGGCCCGCCATCGTCCAATTGGCATACTCCTCGCCCGCCTTGCTCTCCAGCTTCATGCTCTTGCCAGAGAACATGAAGACCGTGTCGTCATAGCTGACCTTGCCCGCAGCGTGAAGAGCGGGCGAGCAGAACCACTTGCCGCACCAGCGACCGTTCTGCTTGGCGGCGAAGGTGGGATTGTCAACCAGATTGTTGGTCTCCACCTTGTCGAAGGTGATGATGCCAAAGTTCGCCACATCGCCATACCCCTTGGCAAAGGGGCTCCACTGATGGTAGCGGGCTGGCTTGTTGTCGTCTTTGATGACGCGCGAACGGCTGATGTCGAAGCCATATTTGCGTGCATTGCCAATAGAGGCCAGCGGGACAGCCACCTCCATCGTCCACCCGTCCTCGCCCAGGTTGTACTTCACCTTGGCGTTGGTTTCAAAGGCGGTGTCGTATTTTTTGACTGGCTTGTCGATTTTGATGTCGCAGAAGGCGTCCATCGTGTTGAGCATAATCTGCACATACTCCTTGCGGCTTGCGCCTGCATCGAAGAAAATCTCGATGGAATCGGTCTTCCAGACCTCGGAATCGTCATGCTTTAGGGCGTAGATGTAGCGCTCGGCCATGCGCGGCTCGTCGCATTTGACGCCGACGTAGATGTTTTCGGAGTCATGCAGCAGGCGCACCTCGGTCTGCACCTCCACAGGGGCATTCTTCTGCGGGCGAAGCTTGAGTAGCGCGCCATTGGCCCACGCCTTGTCATCCAGCTTACCCGTGATGGCTGGCGTGCCTTCGGGAACAAATGTATCCATCAGCTCCAGGCTCTTCTGGCTGGTGTGGAACTTGGCCGCCTCCGCCTTGAGGGTGCCGATGAACTCACGCTCCCAGTAGGCGATGCTGGCCAGCTGCGCCTTGTTGCCCTTCACAGCCGCCTTCGCGGCATCGACATGGGCCTGCATCTGGGCGATGACAGCAGGCGAGTAGATTTCCGTCCACAGCGCCCTCTCCGAGGGTGCTGCCTGTTCGGGGCCAGTCTCAGTCATGACGCAGTTCGCGCAGATTTTCTCCAGCCAGAGGTCCTCTACCATCTGGAAGAAGGCATTCATCTCGCTGGCGCCGTCGCCGAAGAAATCACGGCAGAGGTCATCGACGAGCTTGTCTGGGTCGAGTGAGCTGTTCCAGAGCATCTGGCAGTGGACATAGTGGTTGAGTGCCTGATAGGAGACCCTGTCCGTCTCGGATTCGCCATACGATCCGTGGATGTCCTTCTGCACCATCTTGAGGAAGCGTCCGACCGCACGCGGCGTCGAGCAGGGAACGCCTAAAATGTTGCGGCCCGAATATTTGTCGATGTAGGTCCACAGCCAGACCTTGTGGTTGAGCTTCTTGTGCCAGTTCGCAACAGTCTCCACCTGGGTGTCAAAGCCGCGCGGCCTTGAGGCTCCCTTGAAGGCGCCGTCCTGGCCCATACGCTCGCCCCAGGGGCCGAAGACGGCCACCATCACGGGCACGGTGTCGGGAATCTCGAATGGCGGGATGTTGATGAGCAGGCCGTATGCCATCTGGGTCACCTCGCCCTTGATGCCCTCAGCCTTCAAACGCTTGTCAAAGTCAACGGTCATCTTCCAGACCACATCCGAGGCCCATTTCGGGTTCTTCGCAATCTCCGCCTGGCACTTCTCGCACTGGCAGGGAACCATGCCGTCCTGCGGCATGACGTTGACATACTTGCCACGCCACGCAGCATTCCAGTCCCATACAAACCTGTTGAAGCGGGCGACAAAGACACCGCGCTCCTCTGCGGAGACGCCCGTCAAATACGCCTTCACGTCCTTGTAAATCTCCTCGACGATGCCGCTGGAGTAGCAAAGCTGCCCAGTATGCTTTTCCGCCAAGTTGTTGCTGCGCGTACCGTTCTTGCGGAGGGCAAAGTACTCGGGATGCTCCTTGCCAAAGCGCTCGACGTAGCCCAGGCGGCCCAGGCCGTGGCAGTTCGGGACGGTGTCCGTCTGATAGCGCAGACGCGCCATGGAGATGCGCGCCTTTTCCATATCCGTCCATGCCTGGCTCCAACTGTAGGAGCGCATGGTGTTGTCAGGCCTGTCATACAGGTCGATGGCGGGCAGCGCAAGCGTCTTCATCGTACGCACATATTCGCACTCAGGTATCGGCAGCACCAGCCGCGCGCCGAGGAAGCGCTCTAGGAAGCCATAGACGCCGAAGATGGTGCCGCGCTTGTAGTAGTGTCCCGATACAGCGGCCCTTGAGACAGGCGAATACTGC
>JAFTAC010000522.1 GCA_017458805.1 Victivallales bacterium
GCCATGCTTTTCGTCTGGCAAGCGGCGATGAGATTGTCGGCACGTTCGTTGCGGCGAGCTATGTCGTCGGCATCCTTTCCATGGCAGGGTTGTCCGTCCAGTCGCAGCTGGACATCGGCCAGCACGGCACGAAGGCGTTCGCGCAGCTCCTTGGTGGCGGCCTCCGTGAAGGTCATCACCTGGATTTCCGAAACGCGCCACCCCTTCTCCATAATCAGCCTGGCATAGATGTTCTGGATGTTGTAGGTCTTCCCCGTCCCCGCAGAGGCTGCCACCAGGTGCGCCCCCTCCAATGGGAATACTCGCTTGAAGATTTCGTTGCTGAAAATAAGCTGGTTGTTCATAGTTGGTTCCTTAAGTATAGTTTTTCTAGATGCTCTAGATGCTCTAGAAGATATTTTCAGTGATTCTACCTGTTGTAGGTCGAAAACGTATTCAGCTTCAGGTCATTGAGAACGCACTCAAAGGAAGTGCCGACTACGGTGTCGTCCTTTAGGCTTGTCCTCTCATAATCGGGGAGTTCTGGTGGAAGTGGCTCAAGCGCAAGGCGAATGTACTTCTCCAAAACCGCCATTGCATCCCCCTGTGGCATCGGCCTGAAGGTCCTGGCGGGACCACACTTCTGGCAGAAAACAACTGTGACAAAGCTGCATCCTGCCGCATGCCCAACGAGATGACGAATCCAGGCACCCACCATAGAGGACTCGTAAACCGACGATGCATCCTCCATATAGAACGTATGATCCAAAGGCCCGCCATTAGTCGCCAGGGAAACGCTCCTATGCATGAATGGAATGCTTATGTTGCGGTCGTCAATATTTATCTTTGCGTAAACCATAATGGGCTTTGCATTCAACAGGAAAGCGTTATAGGCATCCACAACTGTCGTATTTGGACAGGTGTAGTCTGATTCTGCCTTTTTATATTTCAGGGGATATGCCCGCAGTTTTTGTGTGTTCTCATCATCGCATATACGCTGCATCTCCTTCACAGCCTCCTGGGTGTCTGGCGCATTCCCCCATTCGACAAAGGTTTTCGCAAGAGCATCCTTTTCAGCATCCGTAATATTCTCTTCAAGAATCAGATTTGTCATCTGACGACCGACTAGAACAGCCGTCTGCACGTCCTCGTCATCAAGTCCATTAATCCATGTGGTACTAAGAGCCAACCGTTTCTTGATAAGGAAGTTGTTGGGATGTGCGAAGAACTCCACCAGGTCGTCAACGGGGATGACCGTATCTCCATTTGCATTGAGTTCAAGAGCCCTGATAGGATGTGTGCCATTCGCTGCAGGGGAATCCTGCCTTTTGGCTTTCTCCACCAGCGCAGAGGCAACCTGGTAGTCTGAGGCAGAGTAGCTTTGAGGCAGCGTTCCGTCTGCGGTAAAATAGCGCGGGCTGTACGCCTGAAGCGGATGTTCGTAGCGCAAGGGCGTGTTCCCCGCCTTCTCCAGATACTCCACCAGTTCGTTAAGCAGAACGGAAGAGGGTACCTTCTCGTTGCTATGGACATCCCGACCAATGTAGCTCAAGGCAAGCACACCCCTGCTTTCCGACGGCGAGACGCCGTCGCCACACCCTGCGCCGTCGCCACACCCTGCGCCGTCGCCACCCCCTGCGCCGTCGCCACAACCTGCGTGCACGGAGAGCACTGCCTTCAGCAGCGCAAAGCCATCGCGGTCACGGGGTGACACGTCAAACGGGCTGGGATGCTTTCCAATGACGTCGATGGAGGTGCGGTTCTCAAGATGCGGGAAGGCCCCGTCGTTGAGACCGCAAATCCAAATAAAGCGGTGGGGCGTGGTGGCTGCGCTCTTCAAGGGCGCGAAGACCACGGAGTCCGCCGCCGTGCTGCTTCCAGGTATTGTGTTTCTGATATTGGAGGTCACGGCGGGGACGATGACATCGCTTGGAATCGCCTCTGCCATCTTCGCGTCCATGGCGCTCTTGCACGCTCCCTGGATGGCCGTGCGGATGCGCTTCAACTCTGAAATGGTCTCCTCGCTGTCCTCATAGAAGGCACCGACGACTTCCAGGAGCCTCGTCTGCCACTCCTCCGCCGTGCAGGAACAGCCAGCGGCAAACTGCTTGCGCACCCCCGCCAGAGCCTTGATGAAGGCATTGAGGCGCATAAGAGCCTTCGCCCTGTCGCCCTCCACGCTGCCAGTCGGCAGCAGTTCACCGAGGGAGGCCGCATTCACAATCCCCTCATCGTTCGTGCCGTACAACATGTCCAGTGTCAGGCGGTCAAGGCCCCGCTGCCAGGTGAAGGGGTAGTGCGGCGTGCCATTGACCATGCCGACGGTGGTGTTCACGTCGTCATCGTCCAGCCCCCAGTGGATGTTGGCCTTTCTCACCATGTCCTGCAGGATGTCCACCTGGTTCTCGTCCAGGCCGAAATGCATCCGTATTGCGGGCACGCCCAGCAGTGCAAAGACCGCGCTTACTTCGAAACGGTTTTCCCGGAACGCCAACAAGTCATTGAAGGAACGCGAGATGGGCGTATCGCCAGAGACACCGCCCGCCACGCTTATCGGGATGTAGCCCACACTTGAAGCGGAATTGTTGAACACCGCCTCGATGATCGGCGCGTAGTTCTCCCAGTCGGCGCAAAGCACAAGTGCCTCATGGGGCTTCGCATCAGGGTGTTTCGTGAAGAAATCGTGAATTCCCTCGCGCACGGCCTCCAGTTCGCGCCTCGGCGAGTAGCAGCTGTGAACGGAGATATTCGCCCCCTCAAGCTGTGCAAAGGCCGTATTCGGTTCTCCCAGAACACACTCTGGAGCAACCCAGTCGCAATCGACCTGAGCCCCCAGAACGGCCCGTGCCCCTGTCGCCAGCGTGCCCAGCAGCCGCTCGCGCGGATTCTCAAAGACGGTGTCCAGTTTTATCTCAGGAGGGTTCTCGCCGTTCTTCAAACTCCTGCGGACTGTGGAAATCAGCTCGCGGATGGCGCTTTTCTGCGTAGGCGTGTCCGCCAGCCAGTCTCCGCAGGGGTTGAAGCTCCAGAAGGTGATGTCCATCTCCTGCGACATCTTCTCCAGGAGACGGAATGTCGGCTCAGGCATGTCTGGCACGTCAAAAATGTGGATGAAACTGTATTGCGGGAAACCATTGGCGAGTGCGTCCCGCGTGTTTTCCTCCCCCAGAGCCTTGACGTAATCGCTGGCGTATGTCTGGTCCTCCTCCTTCACAAGCATCTGATAGAGGATGCGCTGCCACGATGGCACGCCATCAAGTTCCGTGTCGTCGCCCTTTTCCCAGTTGGACAGCATGGCAAACCTTGAGTTCAGGTAGTCGTCAAAGAGCCTGGAAATCTGCCCTGCCAGCTCAAAGCGCCGTCTGGGAGCGTTCTTCTCATCGTTGCCAATATACTCCTTCAGGGGCGCCAGCTCCCCCACCAGCTTCTCCTCGTCGGAAAGAATGCGGTAGATGCGCCAGGACAGGACAGGCTTGGCGTATGGATGCGACTGTGGATCGCGCGTGGCCAGGGGCTCGTTGTGCGTCTTTGCAAACAGCCAGTTGTTCACAAGCTCTTCAAGCGGAACAAACTCCAGGTTCATCAACACCTGGCGGCACTTGCGTTCCAGCAAATAGTGGGTTTTCAGCCAGTCACGCGTGGCCATGTCCCGCACTACAATGCATGTCCGCTCAAACGCGCTCCTCTCCTTCCCCCATTTATCGAACAGGCCATCTGCCAGCTTCTCTAGGCAGTCACTCCAATACACCATCATCGACATTATTTATACTCCTTTTGAAATGTGGACACAGATTATCTCTTCACCATATTATGGTTCTTTTCATGAGAATATAACAGATTCTCTTCAAAAATTTTAAAATAATAATGTATTTTTAGTCTCGTATAGTAAAAATCTTGACCAAGTTCGAAGCAAAATCAACGGAAATGCCCTGCAATAAAAGCCTTCACAAGTGTCTCTATTTTTTTGATGTCATTATTGTTCGGCTGCAACCTCTCTGCCCAAGGACGCCCTGGATGAAGTGTATCCCAAGGGGATTTCTGCTGGTTGTAGCGGCCTTTTCCTGGGTCATGATTTCCAAAACCATCAAGTACTCTATTCCACAATGGTGAAAAGCGTTCAATCAACAAAGACTCAGCCAACGGAATCCAGATATCATCAACAGCCAGAAAACGGCAGTAAAACGACGAAGTCTCAAGATTGACTGCTTCTAAAACTGACTTAGCATGGTCGCATAACCGATTGTAAAGTGCCTGTCCAGGCTCGGCATCCAACCCCAAACCACCCTTTCTGGCTCCTGCTGGTACCGCCTTGCCAACATAAATGGGCTGTTGGAACAATCCACCTGCATTGCGCTTGGCAATCTCTTTGTACAACGATAATTGTCCAGTATAATAGATTGCATAGATTCCTGCGCCGATGAAAGGTTTTGGTGGCAGTGGCTCTACTGGTTGTGTCAGCATTGCATCTGTGACACTTTCGGCAAGATTACGCTTGTCAAGCGGATTAAACGGAGAAAGAACAGGTATGTTGTTGTCTGCCATATTACTCCTAAACAAGTTGTGCAAGAATGCTTTGACCAACCCGTTCCGCTAGGCGAGTGGGGACGGCATTGCCAATCTGCCTCATCGCCTCTGTCCATGGACTGTCAAATACATAGTCATCGGGGAAGGTCTGAATGCGGGCTGCCTCCCTTGCCGTATAATATCTGAAGCTGCCATCGGGGAAAGCTATCATATTCTCCCCACCTGGCACACCATGCGCTCCCGCCTTGAGAGCCTTAGACGGCTCGTCAAGTTGACTACCTGTATGCCCAGGATAGGGGCGAGCACCATCACGAAACTGATGGTTCGGAATTGCGTTGGCTTCGCGTGGGTCGGGAAGCCCAACCAGTGCATCGCGCACTGTTCTGTAGCGCAGTCCTGGCGGCTCTATAAGGCAATAATTACTTTTCAACCACTCCACTCGCGACTTTACATCATTCTGGAGCATAGGACGGTACTTTGCTGCAACCTTGTGCGTATCCCAGTATTCACCAGATACCCACTGCTCCCAAAGAAGTCTGTCCATACAGTGGGTCATCTGGGGGAAATGCCATTCAAGCCCCAAGTCTGAACGGAAGCCAACAATAAACACACGATGACGGTACTGAGGAATGCCATAGTCCGCCGCATTAAGAAGGCGATAGACCACGCGATACGAGAGTTCGGGAAGATGCCCGCTAGTATGAATCTTCTCCAAGCGGGAGAGATGCTCGGTCCATTCCTCATTCTCCTTGCGTGTTACGGATGGGTATGAAAGCTGGAGGACGATGTAGTTGAAATAGCTTGCAAAGCTCTCGCGAAGAAGTCCCTTGACATTCTCGAAGACGAAGCTACGGGGAGAAAGCTCCCTGACCGCACGGACGGCCTCTGGGAACATGTCCCGTGCATCGTTTCGTCCTCGTGCCTTGCCACCCATGGAGAAGGGCTGGCATGGTGGGCCACCAGCGACAAGCTCGATGGAATCAACAAGTTCCGCATAACGGACAGTCCTCACATCGGTCTGATGTATTTTCCAATTCCGTGCTAGCGACTGTCCATGTGCTATATTGTACCGTATGGTGTCGCAAGCCTGCCCATTGAACTCAAACATGGCTTCATGGTGGCATCCGGCCTTTTCAAGGCCTAGTGCGAGACCACCTGCACCAGTGAAAAGCTCTATGGAACGTATTGGCATCTTCACCTCCTGATAAGTCATCCCTAATGCCTACAGAAATTTCACTACATCGTCGCGATAGCGTGTGCGGGGCTGCGGAGATTCGCCGGGCCAGCCGATGGCCAGGCAGCAGACGGGCAGGATATGCTCCGGAAGCCCGAACAGCTCCTGCAAGGCCTTCACACGCTCCTGGCGTGGATGGACTCCCAGCCAGCAGCCCCCCAGCCCCAGCAGTCCCGCCGCCACCAGAATGTTCTCCGCCGCTGCGGAGCAATCCTGCAGCATGTATGACAGCTCGCCGCCATGTGCCTTATTGAGGTCGCCTGCGATGCAGATGCATGCAGGGGCCTCCGCCAGGAACCTGCCGTTCGGCAGCTTGTCGGCAATGGCCTTCAACAACTCGGGCTTTGTGACAACCAGAAACCGCCACGGGTCCTTCGCACAGGCCGATGGCGCCGCCATGCCCGCCTTCAGCAACTCGGCGAGCTGCTCCCGCCCGACGGGACGCAGCTGGAAACGGCGCACGCTCCTGCGGCTCAAAATGGGGTCGATGCGGCGGTCCGCCTGCGGCCGGGAAGCTCCTCCGCCCCGTATCTGCTTGATGACCGACGTTGTGGAACGCCCCGCGATGAACGGAATGAAGCTAAAGCGCGCACCCGCCGCCTTCAGCACGGAGTGCTCCTCGCGGTCCAGCGTCTCCTCCGTGTAGTCGCCCCCCTTCACATAGACGTCTGGCGCAATCGCCTGGAAGACAGGAGTCGCCCGCGTGCTGTCGAATATGACCACAGCTGAAACGCACTCCAGCGAAGCTAGCATGAAGGCGCGGTCCTGCTCGCAGACGATGGGACGCTCTGGTCCCTTGAGCGCTTTCACGGCAGCATCGCTGTTGATGGCGACCAACAGGGCATCCGCCTGCGCCGCAGCCTCCATCAAATACTGGACATGGCCTCGGTGCAGCAAATCAAAAACGCCATTGGTGACGGCGAGCGTGCGGCCTGAACGCCGCAGCTCTGCGGCCCAACGTGAGGCCTCTTCTATCGTGAATATCTTTTCCATAGTGTTTTTTGGGGTAGCAAGGCCGTCCTCGGCCTTGTAGTGGCCGTACAGCCTTGTGCGGTAGCAGATGGGACGTGCAATTGCACTGGGGAGGCTTTATGCGCCCCCCTGAGACGCCGCATGCCTATTTGAAGCTGTCATCGTCAAAGAAGGAGAGCTGGAACATTTTCGGGGGCTTCTCGGGCTTTGGCGGTGTTGCGCCAGACGGAGCTGGCGCATCTTCAGGGGCTTTATCTGCACTGGGCGGAGCCAATGCATCTCCAGGCGCGCCTTCTGGCGCATCTTCAGGGGCATCATCTGCACTGGGCTGAGCCTGTGCATCTCCAGGCGCGTCTCCAGGTCCCTCGCCTGGCCGTTCGATAATCTTGATGGAGGAGGCGGGATAGGAGGTGACCTTGAAGCCCTTTGCCTCGCGGGAGCGCATGGCCAGGTCCGCGAAGCGGACGATGATGGGTGCGCGCGTGCGCCGTGTTTTGGAGGAGATATCGACCTGGATGACAAAGCCGTCGCCGACCAGCAGCTCCTGCACGATGCAGCCCTTCGGGATGAGCTCGTACTCCTTGTCCAGAATGTAGGCCCCCAGTTTGAAGCGCTTTGCATAGAGCGTCCCTTCCGCACGGCTCTTGTAGAGCATGCAATAGACCTGCTCCTTGTTGGCGGCAAGCAGGTACCGCGTCTGCCCCACGAATTCCTTTTCGGGGATGTCCATCACCTTGGCGGTGCCGTCGGCGCGGACGATGAAAATCTTGTCGTATTCAGTCAGGACGACGGGGGCCGCATCCTTGTTGGAGGGCTTGACGGAGGTGCCGACAAAGTGGTTCTGGCGGTCAAAATAGACCTTGACGTCGCGCCGCGCCACCTCCTTGGCGTTGACGGTCGTGAAGGTCGTGATTTCCGTCAGGCGCGGGAAATCCCCTGCATACTTGTCGTAGATGTGCTGGATATAGTCGATGGTGAACTGCACCAGATGGTCGAGGTGGTCCTGGTTTTCGGCAATCGCCTTGTTCAGGTTGATGATTTCCTGCTCGTTCTTGGCGATATCGAATGCGGAGATGCGGCGTATGGGGATTTGCAGAAGGCGTTCAATGTCGCTGTCCTGAATGTCGCGGTAGATGAGGTCGCGGTATTTCTCCAACCCCTTGCGCGTCTCGGCGAAAATCTTCTCGATGGTGGCGCAGGTTTCGATGCGCTTGTAGATGCGCTTCTCCACGAAAATCTGCGCAAGGGTCTTTTCCAGCACCTTCTCCTGCAACTGCGAGATGGCCAGTTCCAGTTCCGTCTTCAGGTACTCCTGGAGCTTCGTGACATTTCGATGAAGCACCTCGGAGACGGTCATCTTGACGGGCTTGTTGTCCTGGATGACCAGCATGTCGGAGTTGAGCGTCTTCTCGCAGTCCGTGTAGGCGTAGAGCTCCTTGATGGTCTCTTCCGCATAGATGTTGCGCTGGAGGTCGATTTCAATGCAGACATGTTCGGCGGTGTAGTCGTTGATGGCGGCCAGCTTCACCTTGCCGCGCTTGGCGGCCGCCTCGATGGAGGCGAGCAGGGAGTCGGTCGTCGTGGTGGGAGGCACCTCGCGGATGATGAGTTTCTTGTTGCCATCGGCCTCGATGCGCGCACGGACGCGGATGCTGCCCGCGCCGTCTGCATAGTCGGTGGCGTCCATCAGGGCTCCTTGCGGGAAGTCGGGCAGAATCTGGAATGGCTCCCCCTTCAATATCTTGATCTCCGCCTGAAGAAGCTCTCCGAAGTTGTGTGAGAAGATATGGGTGGACATGCCGACGGCAATGCCGTCAGACCCCAGCATCAGCAGGGACGGCACTTTGGCGGGCAGGCGGACAGGTTCCTTCAGGCGTCCGTCGTATGTATCCACGAACTCCGTGATTTCGGGGTTGAAGAGCGTCTCCTTAGCCAGCTCAGTCAGGCGGCACTCGATGTAACGTGGGGCAGCTGCCGCCAGTCCCGTGATGATGCTGCCGAAGTTGCCCTGGCGGTCAATGAAGTACTTCTTGTTGGCAAGGACCGTCAGCGCGCCCGCGATGGAAGCGTCGCCATGGGGGTGGTAGTGCATGGTGTCGCCCACCACGCCCGCCACCTTGTTGAAGCGCCCGTCATCCACCTCGTGCAGACAGTGGAGGATGCGCCGCTGGACAGGCTTCAGGCCGTCATCCACATCGGGAATGGCCCTGTCGCGCACTACATAAGAGGAGTACTGGACATAGCAGGAGGCAAAGAAGTTGCGCAACGTCTCCCCGTTGTCATCGGGCACTGCAATGGCCTCGTTGGTAGAGCCCTGATCGTCGTCATTTTCCTCGTCGATGGGATTGTCGGTGTATTCCTCATCGTCGCCGTTATGTTTCTTACTATTCGCCATATTGCATCAAATCACGATATCGGAAAGAAGGTTGTCCAGGACATATTCGCGTCGCGTGGGGGAGTTTGGCCCCATGTAGAAGCGCAGGATGGATTCGATGTCCTTCTGGTTGTCGATGGTGACGGGAACGAGGCGCATCCCCTCGCGGATGAAGGGCTTGAACTCCTCGGGCGAGATTTCGCCCAGTCCTTTGAAGCGTGTCATCTCGCAGGATTTGCCCAGGGTCTTGATGGCCTCGTCCCGCTCGGCGTCGTTGAAGCAGTAGATGGTCTTCTTCTTGGTTCGGACGCGGTAGAGCGGAGTCTCCAAAATGAAAAGGTGGTTGGAGAGCACCAGCGGCTGGAACAAGGTGAGGAAAAAGGTGATGACCAGCATGCGGATGTGGAAGCCATCGACATCCGCATCAGAGGCGATGATGATTTTGGAGTAGCGCAAGTCGTCCAGGCTCTTCTCGATGCCGAGGGCGCGCACGATGAAGTAGAGTTCCTCGTTCTTGTAGATGGACTTCTCTGGGCTGAGCCCATAGCAGTTCAGGACCTTACCACGCAGCGGAAAAACCGCCTGCGTCTCGGGATTCCTCGCATGGATCATGTTGTTCGCGGCAGAGTCGCCCTCGGTGAGGAAAATCATGGATTCGGCGCAGCGCTCCTTGTCAACCAGTTTGCGCTTGGTATCGAAATCGCACAGGTGGAACTGGCAATCCCGCAGTTTTGGCACGCGGAGAACAGTCTTCTTCGCCTGGTCCTTGATGCCCTTGCGAATCTCCTGGATGCGGGTGCGCGCCTCCTCGTTCTTGGCAATCTTGTCAAGCAGGCACTGACGGATTTCCGCGTTTTTGTAGAGCATGTCGGCGATGGCCTCGCTGACCTCGGATACCATCCACCCCTTCAGGTCGGTGTTGCCCAGCTTGTTCTTGGTCTGGGACTCGAACATCGGGTCAGGGATGCGGATGGCCACCACGGCGACAATGCCGCTACGCACATCCTCCGCATCCAGTTTCTTGCCGCTGGAGACGGCAGAAACGGCCTTCAGCAACCCCTCCTTGAACGCTGAGAGGTGGGTGCCGCCGTCGTTGGTGTTCTGCCCGTTGACGAAGGAGTAGTAGCTGGCGTCCAGCACCGCCAGGTGCGTAAAGGCGAACTCGATACGGTCGTTCTTGAAGTGCAGGGGTTCGTAAAGGCATGCGTCCTTGTCAATCTTCGATTCCAGCAAATCCAGCAGGCCGCGACGTGAAAAGAAACGCTCGCCGTTGAAGAGCAGCGTCAACCCGCTGTTCAGCCAGGCATAGTTGGACATGCGCCTCGGGACAATGTGCTTCACGTCAAAGTGGAAATCTGGGAAGAATTTCTGAGCTGGACGGAATGTGACCTCCGTGCCGTTCTCCTCCTCCGTTTTCCCCTTCTCCTCCTTCTTGAGCACGCCGTGCTCGAACCGCGCGGTGGTGTAGGCTCCGTTGCGGCGAGAGGTGATGACAAATGTCTCCGATAGGGCATTGACCGCCTTGAGACCGACGCCATTCAGACCAATGGAGCACGCAAAGGGGCTCGGCTTGCCGTCGCTCCCAGACACGAACTTTCCGCCCGTGTTGATTTTCGACACGCAATCCACCACCTTCTCAAGCGGAATGCCACGCCCGTAGTCGCGCACGCGCACCAGCCCCGTCTCGTCGATGTTGACCTCGATTTTCTTCCCTGAGCCGACAGTAAACTCGTCAATGCTGTTGTCGATGACCTCCTTGAGAAGAATGTAGATGCCATCGTCAGGGTGGTCGCCGTTGCCAAGGCGCCCGATATACATGCCAGGCCGCGCCTGGATGTGCTCCAGGCTGTCCAGCGTGCGTATATCCTCCGCATTGTACGCTGGTATTATTTTGTTATCTGAATCGTTCGCCACGTTTTTACCTCTTTACTACTGCGCGGGTCAGAGCCCGCGCCTCTCCACGACTTGCCAGAGCCCGCGCCTCTCCACGACTTGCCAGAGCCCGCGCCTCTCCACGAGCGGCCAGAGCCCGCGCTTCTCCACGAGCTGCCAGAGCCCGCGCTTCTCCACGAGCTGCCAGAGCCCGCGCATCTCAACGAGCGGTCAGAGCCCGCGCTTCTCCAAGTCGCGCTAGGCACGCTCCTTAATAGTTGTCATCGTCATCGTCGTCATCGTCATCGTAGTCGTCTTCGTCCTCGTCTTCGTCGTCGTAATCGTCTTCGTAATCATCGTCGTCCTCGTCGTCGAATTCATCGTCTTCATCGTCGAGGTCGGCACTGTCCATATCGTCTATATCTTCATCATCATCATCAAAATCGTCGAGCAGTTGTGACGCAAGGAGGGGCTGTCCGCATTCAGGGCACAGGCCTTCTTCTTTTTCGACTTCCCTAAGGGAGACTTTGCACTCGCAATGTGGGCATCTAATCGTTTCACTGTTGCGGCTTCTACGCATGGTTTTCTCCTTTAACATTTAAAAATATGGTAATTCTTCGAGGCAATTCTCACGCCTCTTTTAGCATTTTCCCGCCGGGTATGGGGCAAATGTACGCATAATCTATTGTAATATCCAAAAAATGCAAATGGATTTGGCTTTTTTTAGCAACGCACCACCAAGCAATCTTGTGGTTTCAGAAGAATCGGCTTCTCCAGTCGCCATTCGCCGTTGGCATATTCCGCTCCAACGGCCTGGTCGTTCACGGTGAGCGCAGTGCCCTCAACAGCCAGGCGTTCCAGCTCCAGAGTGCCATGTAAAAGCTGCACCTTTTGCACGCCATTATGCACCTCGAAAACGCCCCAGGCGGCTCCCAGGGCCCAGAAACAGCGGAATTCCCCTGAACCCTGCGGTTTAAAGCCAATCATCTTCTTGCTCATGTCATAGCGGAAGCCGCTGAAGGCCTGGAGCATTGCGTATGAAGCCAAGGCGCGCACATAGTTGTTGCCGCACTCGATTTCATTCCATGGATTGCGTTTCTTGCCGTCATAGCGTCCGCGAATCGCCGATGCGACCGCCTCCGCCTCGCACAGTTTGCCGCGCAAGGCGAGATGCACGCCGAAGGCCCACTCGAAGCCAGTCATCACCTCGCAGTTGTATCCCAGTGGTATCGCAGGCTTGCTCTCGGCATGAGGCCACGTACACATCACCGTGCCAGCCTCGTCATTGAGCGCATAGACACGCCAGGTGTTCGCCCAATCCCGCATAGAAGGCTTGTAGTTGTACTTGAAGATGGCGTCCAGCGTGGAGTCGTTCATGCTCGCATCCCAGATTTCGCCGATGCCGTATAGAGATGCATAAAGCTGCCCCAGATGGGAGTCGATTTCGCAGCCGCCGCCAATCTGGTACTTGATTTCGCCGACCTCGCTGTTCCAGTAGTAGTCCTCCAGACGCGCCACCTGCTCGTCGGGATTCGGAGAGTCATACTTGTTGGCGTAGGAAACAAACTTCCCGTGGTCTTTCACGTCAACCTGCTGCGCAAAATACTCCCCATTGAAGAGGTGCTCCTCGCACCACTTCCGCCCCTTGCGGTAGATGGAATCGCACAAGTCGCCAAAAGCCTCGTCGCCGCAGATGCGCGCCATCTCGGTGGCTGCCTTCAAGGCGGCCAGATAGTGCCCCATCAGCCAGCCAGAGGGTCCGAACAGCTCGGTGTCGAGCGTGTGATGCTGCCGCCCCGTCAAGATTCCGCTCTGGTCAGGGTCCCAGCGGTCGGGGTTGCGCTCATCCCATGCGTAGGAAACCGCTTTCTTCGCCGTGGCCCACAATTTCCGCAGCCACTCGGTATCGCCTGAAACTTTCCATTCGCGGTAGATTTTCATCACCTCGCCGCAGACACCATCGACGCAGGAGTGGAAGGCCCCCCATGGTATCCCCAGGGGCAGCATGAGGCGGATGGACAGCCCCCCGTCCTCGTCAGCCCCATACTGCGCCGTGACCTCGCGCATCGTGCGTTCCAGATCGGGGAACAAGAGGCTCATCGCCTGCGCATAGTTCCAGACGTGCTGGCAGCTTCCAGGGCATGACCCCTTGCGTGGTCCCACCCCCTCCCAGCCCCAAATCTCGCCGTTTTCAAGGCGCAGGACCGTGGGGGAAATCAGCACCGCCAGATTCTCAGTGGCTCCCTCCAGGCAGGCCGCAGGCAAGGTTGAACTGTGGATGGCGTCGCGGAAGGCGAAGACCTTGGTACGCGTCTCCTCCATCTCTTCAAAGGCGATTCGCGCGGCGTCAGCGGCGTTTTTGCAGAGGGAGGCGTAGTAGTTCTTCCAGCGGTTTTCGCGGAGACCGCTCTTCGCCAGCAGTTCATCCATATTGCCGTTCCATGTATTCGCGCGGTTCGGAATGTACCACGAAATGACGAAACGCGCGACATGGGAGACGCCTGGTTCCAAGGTGAAGTGCGCCGCAATGGTACCTAGATCGCCACTAGAGCGGCCAAAGGACATTCGCCCATAGTTGCCACGAGGCGTGAAGGGACGTGGCGTCAGCGGACCAGGCGTGGTGATGTTCCGCCAGTAGGTTTCCAAACCGTCGCTCCAGCGCCCACGGTACCACATCTCCTGACAGGAGACAACTGGCTCGTCCGTGGAAAGAGTCAGCTCGCCGAAACCGAGTTCGTCTTCTGGCAGGTTGTTGCAAAGGCGAAGCTGCGTCAGGGGGCCGTTGTGTTCAATTGCATTGGTGGCCTCGATGTTGCTCCACGGGTTGAGCAGCGTGCCAGCCATGGTGTAATTCAGCGTGGAGGCGGTGTCGTTGCGGATTTCGCACTCGAATATCGCAACTGGCAGCGAAGAGGTGTCGGATTCGCCAGGCACGAAGCGGCTCCAGGTTGTAAGCAGCACCTTGCCAGGGAAGTGCGGGTCACTTAAGGTGTATTCCGCCACGGGGAACTCGCCGTTCAGCTCGCACTCCTTGAAGTGGGGCAGCGCAGCAAAGGTGTCGGCGTCGGGTCCCCAACCAAAACCGTTGAACATCGTCTCTGTCCCGCGCGGCTCGCCCGCAAAATCACGAGGCAAATCGCCATTCAGCACACGGATATCCACCAACTGACCATCCATGCTTTCCGCTCGCACGAGAAAATGGCTTGCGCCATTGTGGCGGAATTTTCCCGCCTCATTGAAAATCTCCCACTGCTCCAGATAGCCGTTGCCTGCTATTCCAATGCAGCCCGCACCTATTCCGCCTACAGGGAAGGAGACCTGTGCCAGTCGCTCGCCTTTCAATTTCATAGTCGTTATTCTCCTGCAATATTTCAAGACAATAGAGGTAATTGATGCCACCTCAATATACAGTCAATCGCATTGTTTTCAAGCAACTGATTGACTTGGATTCCACAAACCTTCGCATGAAAAATGCGCTCAAAACAAAAAAATGCGATGGTTTGACTACCGTAAAGAGAAAAATGCATTATGTTATTGGTGGATGATTATGCCAAAATCACAAATCCTACCATACACATTTGGAGAGAAAAATGAAATTAGCTGGTTGCTATACGGCGTTGATAACGCCATTTCGAAACGGAGCCGTTGACTACGAAGCCCTGACTAACCTGCTTCAGTCGCAGATTGACGCGGGCGTTGCAGGCGTGGTGCCTGTCGGAACGACAGGCGAGTCCCCCACCTTGAGCGTCGAAGAGCATGACAAGGTCATCGCCTTCGTCATCAACTTCTGCAAGGGCAAGTGCCAGGTCATCGCAGGAACAGGCGGCAACTCCACAGCCGAGGCCATCCACCTCACCAAGCACGCCGCTGAAATGGGGGCGGATGCCACGTTGCAGGTGACCCCCTACTACAACAAGCCCACCCCCGAGGGAATGTACCGCCATTTCATGACGGTCGCCGAGGAAACGGGGCTGCCCGTCGTGCTCTACAACGTGCCTGGTCGCACAGGCAAGGAGATTCCAATTGACGTCATCGCTCGCCTCTCCAAGAGCCCGCTGATGGTGGCCGTGAAGGAGGCAGCTGGCAGCGTGGAGCGCGTGAACGCCATCAAGGCAGTCTGCGACATAACGGTGCTGAGCGGTGACGACAGCCTGACGCTGCCGATGATGTCGGTGGGCGCCAGCGGCGTCATCAGCGTTGCCTCCAACATCCTGCCGAAGGAGGTTGTCGCCATGGTGAGCAATGCGCTGAAGGGCGATTTCGTGTCGGCGCTGCAAATCCACAAAAAGCTGTATCCGCTGTACCGCGACCTCTTCATCGAAAGCAACCCGATTCCAATCAAGGCTGCTATGGCGGACATGGGGCTGATTGCCGAGGAGTACCGTCTGCCGTTGTGCGAAATGCAACCTGGCAACCGCGAGAAATTGCGCGCCACCATGCGTGCTCTCGGCATCGAACTGCGATAGTCTTACCTCTAGTGTCTCGTCCGATTAATTCGATGGAATATTCCGCGTTCTTTTCGGCTCTTTCCGCATGAAGGCTTCTTTACATAGGAAACTATGCGCAGTCGCCTTCGTGCGAAAACAACTCGAAAACACCTGCAGACTATTCTCACGAATTAATCGGACGAGGTACTAGCCTTTGACACCAACTGATAAGGAGATACAATATGAAGACATTTCTGGCAGCTTTGAAGGCAGTATCCAACGTGAGCATTCCTTCGCCTGACGGGAAGTCTGCCGTGCCTGAGGCCTGGCAGTTGGTGTTGGCACGTGCATTGGTGGCGCTTGTCTGGGGACTGGCGGGGCTGCTGGTCCTTTGGCTGGTGCCTGGCAAAGGGGTCATAAGCATCGCCCTGGCAACGGTTTCTGTCGTGGCGGTGCGCTGGTATCTCTGCCGCAAGGAGGAGCGGGATGGCATGACTGAGCTATATGCCTTGCTTGGCAAGGGCATCTCCCAGGAGGACCAGTTCTCCGCCTTGGCCTTGCAGAATGCCATCCTGCTGATACGCCCCGTGCTGATTTTCCTGCTGCTATGGCTGGGAAGCTGGCTGTGGCTGGTGGTGGCGGGTGCCTTGAGCATGGCGGTTAGCCTTACAGTCGCAAAATTGGACAAGAAGAACAGCGGCTGGATTGCCGCCGCCATTCTCTCCCTCGTGCTCGGGGCGCTGGCCAGCAAGGTCGCTGCCGCGTTTGGCAACCTGTTTTTGCTGGGAGTCATTGCGTGCATCGTCGGCTGGCTGTTGGCGAAGTATCTGGAAGGCAAGGATGGCGTCCATGCCTGGAGCGCTTTGTTTATCGGTGAAGTTGTGGTTCTGCTTATTGGCATCTGCTAAGGTATTATACGTATGAAAAAAACACTATTTCTTTTACTAGTTTCTCTGTCGATTGTTGTTTCTGCGGATGTCCTGCATATTAGAAGCGGCATGCTGGAGGGTGTATTCAGCGGCTACAACAAGTTCCGCCTCCAATTCCAGGCGTGGGATGGAAACAAGGTGGAAATCTATGAGGCGTCCAAAGTCAACAAACTGACACTGGACAAGCCTTTGAAGGTTCAAGTCTTTCTGACGCGCGCCCCCAAGAAGCCGATTTCTGCGATGCTGAAGGGCTACTACAACATGAAGTTCACCTTCGAGATGGAAGGGGACGAAAAGGTGATTCACTACAACCAGATTTCCAAGATAGAGTACAATGTCTCCATTGGCGAGTTTATGAAACGGCGCGACGAGGCCAAGAACGGCGGTCCAAAAACTTCGGTCAAGGATATGATTGAAGAGGGGATGGCGACCATCATCCATTTCCACTGCGACGACGGGCCTGCCAGCCAGCGCCAGGGAAATCTCTGCGAGCGGCTTTGCAAGGAGTCCAGAGGAAAGGCCGTCTATAAGCGCATCGTTGTCCAGGACTTGAATGACCCGATTGCAAAACGCTACAAGTTGCAGTCCCTGCCTCAGTTCTGGTTTTTCACCCCAAAGAAGGCAGTCTTCGTCAAATTGTCTGACCGCTTCACCGAAGAGGACATCGAAAATGCCCTGAAGGGCTCCATCCGCTCCCAGAAATAACCTGCCATGTTTCTACTGAATCCTCAGCAGCAACAGGCCGTTGACCAGCTCGAAGGGGCTCTCCTTATCTTGGCGGGTGCAGGCACGGGGAAGACACGAGTCATCGTCCAGCGCATTGGAAACATGTTTCAGCACGGCATCGCCCCCGAAAAAATCGTGGCGGTGACCTTTACGAACAAGGCGGCGCGTGAGATGCAGGAGCGCGTCGCCCTTTTGGATGGTGCGCGCCGCGACGCCCTGCCTGCCATCTCCACCTTCCACTCCTTCTGCAGCACCGTCCTCCGCAGCTATGCGGACCGAATCGGCTTCAGCCGTAATTTCACCCTGGCCACCGAAGGCTACCAGAAGGGGCTTCTGCGCGAAATCGCAACAGAACTGCAACTTGACGGCAAGGGCATCGACCCCTACACCTGGCTCTCCCACATCAGCCTTGCAAAGGCCAATATGCAGACGCCCGACGAGATGGCGGGGATGGATTTCCCCGACGCACCGCGCGTCGCCACCATCTACAGGCGCTACCAGGAACGGCTGCGCCGAATGAACATGATGGACTACGATGACCTGCTCTGCAACACGCGCGAACTGTGGCTCGCCCACCCTTCCCTGCAGCAAATCTACCAGGAGCACTTCCAGTACATCATGATTGACGAGTACCAGGACACCAACAAAATCCAGCTGGCTTTGATGGTGCAGCTGGCGGGCAGCCGCGGCAACGTCTGCGCCGTCGGCGACGACGACCAGTCCATCTACGGCTGGCGTGGAGCCAGCCAGGAGAACATCCTGGAGTTCGAGCGTTTCTTCCCGAAGGCGAAGGTAATACGCCTGGAGCAGAACTACCGTTCCACCAACACCATCCTCAAGGCCGCAAACAGCCTGATTGCCCACAATAGCGCGCGCCGTGAGAAGAACCTCTGGTCGAACCAGGGGGATGGCGAACTGATAACAGGCGTCCGCTGCGCCGACGAGCGCGACGAAGCGGACTTCATCGCCGATTCCATCTTCTCGCTTTCACTGGAGGGGCGCGCCCTCACCGACCGCAACCGCCAGTGGTCCAACTACGCAGTGCTGTTTCGGACGGGCGGGCAGTCGCGCCTGCTGGAGGAGGCCATGCGCAAACGGCGCATCCCCTTTGTGCTTGTCGGCTCCAAGTCCTTCTATCAGCGCAAGGAGATACTGGACATCATCACGCTGCTGGAGCTTGCCATCAACCCGAAGAACGACATGGCGTTGCAACGCGTCATCAACGTCCCGCCACGTGGCGTAGGCGACGCCACGCTGGACAAGCTGGCCGAGCTGCGAACCTCCGCCCACCGCTCCCTCTTCACGCTTCTGACCCACTCCGCCTTCACGGAGAAGCTCTCGCCCGAGGTAAAGGGCAACCTCGACGCGTTCCGCGCAGCCATCCTGCGGTGCGGTGAGGGAGCCGACAGGCCAGGCCCCGTCTTTCCGCGCGTCCAAACCCTGCTCAACGAACTGCAATACATCGAGCGCCTCATCCAGATGTACAAGCCCCGCACCGATGCAATGGCGCGGCGGGACAACGTGATGGAGTTCCTGAACTCCGTGGGCGACTACGACCGCGAGAAGCAGTCCAAAGGCACACTAGAGGACTTCGTGCAGCAGCTGGCCTTGCAGGACGCCAACGACCGACGCGAAAAGGACAAGGATGTGACGGAGAACGCCGTCAGCCTGATGACCATCCACGCTTCCAAGGGCCTGGAGTTTCCCACTGTCTATGTATGCGGTCTCGAACAGGGGCTTTTCCCGCACCAGATGGCGATGGACGAAGGCTCGCTGGAGGAGGAACGACGCCTCTGCTATGTCGCCATCACCCGCGCCAAGCAGAAGCTCTTCCTGACCTACGCTGACAAGCGCCATGTGATGAACACGGTGATGGTCAAGCGCATCTCCATGTTCCTCAATGAGATACCAGATGAATTGATTGAATACAAGACACCCGCCGACTTCAAAAACTCCGCAACCGCCATGGAGCAGAGCAGAAGCTTTATGGACGAGCTGCTGAAGAAGTTTGGCGGAAAAGCCTGAATCTGACTGCTCTCTAACAGCGTACACGCAGAACCATAATTTCCAGCCATAAAAAAAGGCACGGCGTTGAAGCCGTGCCTTTAGTGAATCTCTAGATTCTCTAGAACTTCCTGCTCTTGATTTTGCCCTTCTCCATGAAGCCGTCATAGTGACGGGCAAGGAGATAGCTTTCAATCTGGCGGAGGGTGTCGAGACCGACACCGACAATGATGAGCAGGCTGGTGCCGCCGAAGAACTGCGCAATCTGCGCATTGATGTTCATGGCGTTGCTGAGCAGCATCGGGAAGACCGCCAGCACCGTCAGGAAGATGGCGCCAGCGAAGGTGATGCGCGTCATAGCGTGGTCGAGGAATTCAGCTGTGGCGTTGCCAGGCTGGATGCTCGGAATGTAGCCACCCTGCTTCTGGAGGTCGTCCGCAATCTGGATGGGATTGAACTGGTTGGCCACCCAGAAGAAGGAGAAGACGAGAATCAGAATGCCGTAGATGATGACATAGCTGACGCTGCCATACTGGAGCATGTTGGCAATCCAGCCCACAAAGCGTCCATTCGGCAGGAAGCGCAGAATCATAATCGGGAAGGAGAGGATGGCGCCTGCGAAGATGATGGGCATGACGCCAGAGTAGTTGATGCGGAGAGGCAGATAGCTGGTCTGCACCTGCGTGGTCTGGCCGACGCCAGGTACCCTGCGGGTTGCATAGCAGACTGGAATCTTGCGGTGGCCCTGCGTCAAGGCAATCGCACCCGCCGTGACCGCGAAGAAAAGTGCAACCAGAATGGCCAGATGCACCATCGTGATGTCGGAATCACCGACGACTGTGCCCGCGCAAACCATCTTGATCAGGCTGTAAAGGGCACCAGGAAGTCTGGCGATGATGTTCACTGTGATGATGATGGAGGCGCCGTTGCCGATGCCAAGATCCGTAATCATTTCGCCCAGCCACATCACCAGCATCGCGCCAGCGGTCAGGGAGATGATGGTCATCAGGATGAAGCCGAAGCCCATGCTTGCGACCTGTGCACCATTGTCGCTGTTGCTCTTTGCCATGGCAGTCGCGAACATCGCGCCCTGGATGAAGCAGATCACCAGCGTGACAATCTTCATGATCTGATTGTACTTCTGACGTCCAGCCTCGCCTTCGCGCACCATGCGCTCAAGCTGGGGTATCACGGGGGTCATCAGCTGAAGGATGATGGAGGCGGAGATGTAGGGCATGATGCCCAGGGCACCCACCGCAAACTTCTCCATGGCCCCGCCACTGAACATGTTCATCACATCCAGCAGACCGTTCTGCCCCTGCGGGCCACCCAGGTTGGAAATCAGTTTTGCCAGCTCGCTGGGGTCCACGCCAGGACAGGGGATGAAGCAGGTCAGACGGCACAGCGCAACCAGTCCAAACGTGATTAGCAGCCTCTTCCTGAGTTCAGGTATCTTATAGCAGTTCAAATAGGCTGACAACATGATGTTTTTCCTTAGTTGGTTGTCATCACGCCAATAGCAGTGCAACCCCGCCAATGCAGGCAGAATGCAGACGCCTTGACGCGATGGCTTTTGGTTCATTCACGCAACAACAGGCAAAAAATAGCTTGTTGCCTTTATGCGAAACGGCTGCACTGAAAAGCACAGCCATTCCGCCGTCAATTGTTGCGCGTCACAGGTCGGAATCAGGCCTGGGGCTTCTCAGCCTCTGCCTGCTTCTTCGCTTCAGCCTTCACTTCAGCAGCGTCCTTGCAGATTCCGCCAAGCGCCTCGATCTTCTCGCGTGCGCTCTTGGAGAACTTGTCCGCCACGACGGTCAGCTTCTTGGTCAGGTCGCCGTTGCCGAGAATCTTCAGGGGCTGGTCGGTCTTTCCGATGAGACCAAGCTTCTGCAGGGTTTCGCGGTCAATGACCTCGATGCCAGCTTCCAGCTTGTTCTCAAGAACGTCCAGGTTCACCACGACATACTCTGTGTGGTTGGGGTTGTTGAAACCGCGCTTGGGCAGGCGCCTGATAAGCGGAATCTGACCACCTTCAAA
>JAFTAC010000523.1 GCA_017458805.1 Victivallales bacterium
AGCTTGAAGAGCTGCTGAGCCGCCCGAACCCGCGTGTTGTCGAGATGATGAAGCGCCTTGACGGCGATTTGATGGTGATAGGTGCCACGGGCAAGGTGGGACCGCATGTTGCGCGTGTGGCCCTGCGAGCCATCAAGGCCGCTGGTGTCGATAAGAAGGTCTATGTGGTCGCCCGCTCGGCGATGGACAAACTGGAGTCCGAAGGAGCCATCCAGTGCCGCTGCGACTTGCAGGACCTGGATGCCGTCGCAAAACTGCCCAAGGTGAAGAACGTGGTCTTCCTCGTGGGCTTCAAGTTTGGTGCGGAGGCGGCGAAGTCCCAGACATGGGCCATCAACGCCCTCGTCCCCTACCATGTGGCACGCCACTTCCAGGGCTCCCGCATCGTCTCCTACTCCACTGGCTGCGTCTATCCCGTGATGCACGTGATGACAGGCGGTGCCGATGAGACGACGCTCCCCGAACCAGTCGGCGAATACGCCCAGTCCTGCCTGGCACGTGAGCGCGTCTTCGACCACTTTGCAGAGGCTGGCAAGGAGGAGGTGCTGCACTTCCGCCTTAACTACGCGGTCGAATGCCGCTACGGCGTGCTCTACGACATCGCCACCAAGGTCTGGAGCGGCGCCCCAGTCGATGTGACGACGGGCTACGCAAACGTGCTCTGGCAGGGCGATGTGGCAAACGAGACCTGGATGTGCATGGAACACGTCAGCTCCCCCGCCACCATCATGAACATCACAGGCCCCGAAACCTTCTCCGTCCGCTGGGCGGCAAAGGAGTTTGGCCGCCTGATGGGCAAGGAGCCCGTCTTCTCTGGCGAGGAGAACGGCATGGCCTACCTGAACAACTCCGCCAAGGCGACAGGTCTCTTCGGCTACCCGACGGTCTCCCTCACCCAGGTGATGGCCCTCACCGCCAACTGGATTATGAACGGCGGCCCAGGCCTCGGCAAACCCACCCACTTCGAGACGCAGAACGGCAAGTACTAAGGAAAACAATGCAAGGAGTGATTCATTCTATTTTGGAGGCCGTCGGCGGCACGCCCCTGGTCGAGCTTCAGCGTATGACAGGCCCGCAGGACGCCAGGATTCTGGTCAAGGTCGAGGGGCTGAACGTCGGCGGCAGCATCAAGACGCGCACCGCCCTCAACATGATTGAGGCGGCTGAACGCGACGGTCTCATCGGCAAGGGCTCCGTCATCATCGAACCCACCAGCGGCAACCAGGGCATCGGCCTCGCGCTTGTCTGCAACCAGAAAGGCTACCGCTGCATCATCGTCATGCCCGACTCCGTCAGCGAGGAACGCACCAAGCTCATGCGGCTCTACGGCGCGGAAATCCGCCTGGTGAAGGACAACAACAACATCGGCGAGTGCATCGACCGCTGCATGAAGCTGGCATACGAACTGCGCGACACAATCCCTGGCGGCTATGTTCCACAGCAGTTCGAAAACCCCAACAACCCCGATGTCCATGAACACAAGACAGGCGTGGAAATCCTCGAGCAGATTGGCGACAGGACCATCGACGCCTTCTGCGCAGGCTTCGGCACAGGGGGCACCCTGAGCGGCATCGGGCGCGTCCTCCGCACCCGCTTCCCCAACCTGAAAATCATCGCGGCTGAGCCCGAGAACGCCGCCATCCTGGCGGGCGGGGCCATTGGCTCCCACCTCCAGCAGGGCATCGGCGACGGCCTCATCCCCGCCAACCTGGACCAGTCCCTCCTCACAGGCACTATGATCGTCACCGACGACGAGGCCCTCACCACCGCACGCGCCCTGGCTCTCAAGGAGGCCCTCCCAGCCGGCATCTCCTCGGGCACCAACGTCGCATGCGCCCTGCGCCTCGCCCGTGAACTTGGGCCTGGCAAGACGGTCCTCACCGTCCTCCCCGATTCCTACGACCGCTACTTCTCCACGCCCCTGTTCGATTTCTGATATTCCAGCGCGCTTGCGCGCTGTCAGGACGACGGGCGGCACACCGGGGGTGCTAGTGTTCCCAGCGCGTTCTGAAGGAGTGCGCTGTTAGGACGATGGGCGGCTCGTACCTCTATCACAGCAGGGGGGTCGGGGGCGGCAGCCCCGTCGTCCTCTTGCAGGGGGTTCGGG
>JAFTAC010000524.1 GCA_017458805.1 Victivallales bacterium
CTATCGCTACGGAATGGCGGAGATTCCAAGATATGTGCTTCAAATCACCGAAGTTCCCGCCTGGACGGAAGAAGAGAAAACCCGCGAAGAATACGAGTTGAAGCCGCATACAACGCAAGCGAAGGTCGTCCAAGTCTGGAGCGTCGGTCCAAATGGGCGGGACGAGGGCGGCGTTTCCAGCGTACACATTAACGGCAAGGACGACCCTTGTGCCAGAATACGAGTGAAATAGGGAGGATGAAGCTGCTCTCCAACAACATCTGATTGCATTGGCTATATTCCGTATAACTGCTTCGTCAATTCCGCGCCACGCGATTGCAAATAGCCGAAGGGGGTGTAGATTAGGGGATGGCAACAGCGAGCTTTTCGGATGAGGCTGATCGGTTAAAACAGGCATAACGGATAAATCAGAATTATATCATGTCAGTAATCATAGAGTTCATCATAATCTCAGTAGTTTGGGCCGCCTTGCTGTTTTATCCGTGCTTCACCGGAATCCAGCTGTGGAAAACGGTTCTCGCTGGGTGTTGTTCTTTTTGTCCGCTTCTGCTGACCGGAATCATTTTATGGCAGAAAATGGGATATCCCGTCTCTTGGGGTATTCTCAATAATATTTTAGTTGTGGCCTTTTTTACTTTGACCCCATTATCCTGTCTGATTGCCCTGATCTGGAATATCGTCGATATCGCCCGATATTCCAAAAAACAAACCGAATCCAAAGAATTGCAGCGGGCATGGGGACAACTGGCGGTATGGACCGTGTTCATCGTTTATCTCCTGTTCGTCTGCGGTCCGATAATCGTGGGCGTGGGCTGCTGAATGAACCTTTTTCGCGCCTTCACCGGGGTGGTGTCAGGCATCACTATCCGACAAAAAAACTCTCGCCCTCCCCCCAAGCCCGCGCCACGCGATTGCAAACCGCCGAGGGGGATGTAGATTAGGGGAATGACATTGTTGAGTAGTTTTTTGTGTTGAAGCGTTCGGGAAAGACATTTCAAGACAATGAAGATAATGGATTATTTCAGGTCGCATACTAAAGTTAGAGATACGGTACTGTTTGCCGCGTTCTCCGTAGTCCTGTTGCTTGCATTCGTCAACTGGGCGAGATTTGATGCTTCAAAGCGAGAGTTCCGTCGCAATATGGAAGTTGCTTTCAGGCAATGTGGAGTAATGATTCAGGACGAAAAGGCGGATGAATTGTTACCAAAAATCAATTCACTTTTTGAATCAGAGGAGTTTAGGCGTACTGCGTGGGGTGGTTTTACGCATTGGCAGCAGGCGTATGATATGTCCAAGTTGTTTCGGGAGACGATGCTTCCAGAATCCGTTGAAGAGAACGAGACATCAGGGGTATTCCCGTTGGTAGGTTTTTTGACTTGGCTTGCCTGTTTTATTGTATGGCTGATGTTGTGCCTATTTCAAGCGCGTCCTGTGAGACGGCAGGGTTTTCTGCAGGTGTGCATTGTTGTTTTTGTTGTCTTTCTGCTTGGGGGATTGATGGGACGGCTTGCATATATGGGAGGCTATTTTGCTGAGAGTGTCAGATGGGATTTGAAAACACTAAGCAATGCGCTTGCACTTCCAGAATTTCCTCCAACGACGCTGGAAGAACTTCAAAATCCTCGGATACGCTTTGCCCCATATTGCTATCTGTCCAACCAATTTGAGCCTGAAAAGTGATTATCGCAGGGATTTCCGTCTTTGCATAATCTTGAAACATTCTACCAAATCACGATGAAGCACATCCTCCGCAAAATCTTCTTTTGGGACGAACCCGCGCAGGGGGCATTCTTCGGGCTGACGCTGCTGCCAGTCGCCGTATGGTTCGCGTTTTCGGTCTTCTGCGGCATTCTGGTCGTCAACTACGCCCTGCTCGCAAAGCCCTCCGTTATCGCGTTTCTGATGATTGTCGCGTATGCCATCTTGGGGTATGTTCTGATCCTGGAACTTCGAATGCAGATTCTGCTCCGTTGGAAACCGACATTCCGCTGGAAACGGATATGGATTCCTCTGGCGCTTTTTGCGTTGTCGCTGTTGTATGGGGAGGTTGTTTGCTTCCAGGGAAATATGCATTGGTTGTTGGTAATGTGTGGCGCGCTTGTCCTGGGATGCCTCCTTTGGGACTTCCGATTTTTCGCTGTATCGTGGAAAAACCTTGCTGGAGCACTTGCGTGGATGGGCGCCCTGCTTGTGTTCTGGACTACCTTCGCCTTCGCATACGAGCCGTTCCGCAGCGGCTCGATGTGCAAATTGAGTACCACAATGTGGATAATGGGCATCATTCCTTTCTACGAGGAAATCTATCGAGGCTTCCGTCTTTCGACTGCGGCTGGCAGTTTTTGTTTCTTGCTGTTTGGAAACCTTCTGCTTCTTGCGGGATACCTTCTCTTCGCCAGCCTGCTGGCGGACTACGCGAAGATTTCTCTCCGTAAGTTGTTCATCCGCAAGATACGGTGCGTTTGGGGAATAGCGGCGGGAAGTTACGTCGTCTTTCTTGCCCTTGCACTCTGGGAGACTGCATCTTACCATCGCGCCATCAAGGAGTTAGAGGCGCATTTCTGTCATCCGCTGACTTCTGCTGAACTGGAGCGTCAATTCTATGAGGGACGTTCCGCCAATCCCGCGTTTTGGGAACAGATAGAGGCAACCCTAAAGGAATATCACGATTCACAGGACGAACTGGAAGACGAGTTATTTTATCATACTGACACTACTGACGCGGTTTTACCCGAATCCATCCACGCCAGCATCAAGAAGCACTTTCTGGCTAATCCTGGACGTCTGAAACTGGAGCAGATGCTCACAGGTCCCATTCCACCGCCGAAGCGTAATCACGCGGACGACCAACTACTCAATGCGATGTCAAGCCCGAACCTCTCGAACGTTCGGGAACTTGCCCAACAGGAATTGCTGCGCATCATTTACGCCTTGGAGGATGGCGAGTTCAACGTGGTGTCCGCCTCCCTGGAACGAATGGATGCCTACCGTGAATACCTTTGGAAAGACCACATCTGTTACTCGTTCCTTATGGGAATCGCCGTGGAGTCCCACCGTTTGAAGGCGATGGAGAAAATCCTCGCCTCTGGACTGCCGCCAGACGAATGGCTGACGGCGCAGGCGGCAAGACTTGTTGAGGTGGAGCGCCAGACAGACCTGCTGGAGGAGCATTACCTCTTTGGCGAGAGTGTCATTGATCTCAACATCTTCCATTGGCTTGCGCACTACGCGGGGAACGATACCTGCCCTTGCCTTGCAGGACTGCACTTCTGCTCCCTGCGTTTCTATTTCCCGCAAGGATGGTGGCTGGCTGCCAACGAACTCAAGGGGATGGCGAAAACGCTGCGCGTCCGTCATTTTTCGGAGTTGCCAACCTCAAGGACAGGCTACTACGGTGTGGATTTACTGTTGCCCGCATTGTCGAAAGGCACAGTGAAAAAGCAGAGCCTCATCGCTTCCAGCCGTGTCATTCGTGGTCTGATTCAGGCGGAACTGCACAAACGGCGCACGGGCGAGTATCCCGACAGCATCGATGACTTGCCGCAAGACCCGTTTTCAAGGCAAACGCTCAAGTACAGGAAGGGCACGTGCGAGGTGGTTCAGAAAATCTGCCAGGAGGAGGTGGCTAAGGAAATCTATCAGGAGAAGGGAAAAGAGAAGAAGAACGGGGCATACTGTTTATATGCATCTCCCTCGTTGTTCGTGTCGCAGAAACGCACGCTCCAGGCCGTCCAAATCTGGAGCGTTGGACCAGACGGCATTGATGACGGCGGAATCGCCCACAAGCCCGAATACGGTTCATCGGAGAAAAAGAAAGACGACATCCGTTTCATCATCCCAATACCGTAAGACTTTCGCCACGTGATTGCCAACTGAACTACCGTTCCTCACTCTTCGGCCATTCTCCGCGCAGATGACCCATCCGCGCCAATTGAGAAGGAAACGACCTTTTCCACCTGTTTTTCGAGGCAGAGAACAACGGTTTTCCATTATCCCGATGGCGGGCTTTTGAAAAGGTCGCGTGTTTGCGAGCGGAGAACGCCGGAGAATGGTTCAGAAGGCCCCAGCTTGTCCGACCATCGCTTTTCCCGCAGCCCGTCAATGGCTTACCCATTGGCGGGCTGTTTTGTTTCTGCCAACCTCCTCAAACTGCGGCATTTGCGCGGATTCTCCGTTTCCAGATATTCCCCTGCGGAGAAGGGATAAAAGACCGTTTCGGGTGCTTCTCCAGACGTTTTCCCGCCGTTTTTCTCCGTTTGAAAAGACCGCCGACTTTTCCACTAAATCGACATTTTCCGCCTCAAG
>JAFTAC010000525.1 GCA_017458805.1 Victivallales bacterium
AGTGGCTAGTGGCTAGTGGCTAGTGGCTAGTGGCTAGTGGCTAGTGGCTAGTGGCTAGTGGCTAGTGGCTAGGGGCTAGTGGCTAGGGGCTTGCGAGCGACGGGGGGCTACCCCCCTCGAACCCCCGCCGCCGTGGCGGCTAGGGGCTAGTTACTGCACGAAAAGCTCGTAGGTCTGTGTAGCCGTCTCGCCGTTTGTGGCCTTGGCTGTGATGGTGATGGGATAGCGGCCAGGTGCGCCCGCGTTGCCGAGCAGAACGCCTGTTGCAGGGTTGATGGTGAGAAAATCAGGTCCCTGGTAGCTGTATTGAAGAGGAGTTCCGTCGGCGTGGAAGTCGGCTCGTGCCGCATAGTAATAGCGCATTCCCGAGAAGAGGTCCAGCGGCGGTGATGTGACGAAGCAGAGACCTGGAATCTCCAGACTCCAGACGTCGTTTCTGAGGGGCCAGTTGTTGCCCGCTATCACATAGAGCTTGTTTTCAGTGGCAATGACGCTGGTCTCGTGACGGCTGGACCAGTGCGGATTCAGAAGCACCTCTGGCTGCGGATCTGGCTGTTCTGGAACATCATAGCGCTTCCTGAACTCAGGTTCGCTCTTGAACTCATGCCATGTAACGCCATCGTAGGAGTACCATGCATCGGTCATGTTCCGCTGGAAGGGTTCGCACTGGTAGCCGCCGATGAGCCAGAGGCGGTTCTTAAAGACGGCACCTGAATACCAGATGCGCCCTTCCCATGGGGCGGCCTCGTTAACGCACTCCCAGTGGATGCCGTCCTTGCTGCGCCAGATGTCGGATGTGGCGGTAAAGGGGTGGTAGGTGGTTTTTCCGCCGCCCAGCACCCAGAGATAGCCGTTGTGTGCGACGAAGCCGCCGAACATCTGGCGCGGCGACCATTCTGCGTGTTCTGTGACGCACTCCCACTCCTTGCCGTCCTTGCTGCGCCAGACGTCGTTTTTGCCACCGCCAGCGTACCACATATAGCCGTTGAAAACGGTGCCTGAGGCGGCGTAGCGGCGTCCCATTGGGGGGGCCTCGTTCACGATTGTCCAGGTTTCACCGTCTTCGCTTCGGAAGAGCTTCTGAGGGTTGCCTTCCCCGAAAATCCACATCGCATTGTCAAAGACATATTGCACGGGGATGTTGATGCCCGTTGGATTGGGCAGGTCGGGCTTCTGCTCCCAGGTGACACCGCCGTCGCTGCTGCACCAGATGTCGGGGATGACTTTGGGGATGTAGCCGCCCAGGATCCAGAGCTTGTTGTTGAAGTAGAGCTCGCCCGCTGAATCGCGGGGGGCGAAGGGGGCCTTGGGATTGACAAGCTGCCAGCCAGGGGTTGGGAGATACCGCTTGATGCGTATCGAATAGGGTTTGCCGTCCTGGCCAGCCTTGAGCACATGGTCTGTGACGCCTGGCGGAGGAGACAGCACGAGCCTGTCTCCTTTAATCGCCTCGCCATCAGCAAATAAGGTCGTGTTTTCATCCATGGAGCACTGGACCGTCAGCTTTTCCTGCCAGGGGGCCAGCACAACGGTGAAGGAGTCGCTTCTGTGGGATTTAAAAAGCGGTGCCAATGGGGCTTCAAGTGCAACGATGTCTTTCATTTCTCCACCTGTCAATAACGATGCTGAAAGCAGCATCAGGCCTGCGATAAGATGCTTTTTCATGATGGTGATTTGCAGTTATGGGATGTCAGCTAGAAAAGATAACCATAATGTAGCACTTTTCTTGAAAGGTTGCAAGGGAAGAGCCTGTTTTTATTCTGCCATGTTTTTCTCTTGTGTTAAAAATGCGACAATGATCTTGGCGCGGGAGCGTTTTTATCGGACAATATATATCAAACATAATAAAAAACAACATGTTCTATTGACTTGTTTATCAATTTCATTATATTATATTTTGGTTTATGTTTTATTGACATTTGTGCAGATGATGTTTATCGACACTTTTCCAGGAGAAACGGATGAAGTTTTCAGGACTGACAAAGCAGCAGGTTGAGGAAAGCAGAAGGCAGAATGGGTCGAATGCATTGACGGACATTCCGCCAGAGCCGCTGTGGGCGAAGATACTTGAAGGGTTCAAGGACCCGATGATTATGATTCTGCTTGTGGCGCTGGTCATTCAGATTGTGCTTTTCTGCTTTGGAAAGGCGGAGTGGTACGAGCCATTCGGTATCTTCGTCGCCATCATCATTGCGAATGGCGTGGCGGCCGTGTTTGAGAACAAGCAGGAGGGAAAGGCCTCTGCTTTGAAGCACGAGGAGAACGCCAAGGAGAAGGTCAAGGCAGTGCGCGAGTCTAGCCTGATGGAGATTCCGCTAGACGATGTGGTGGTTGGCGACGTCATCTTCCTCCAGGCGGGGGACAAGATACCTGCGGACGGCATCCTGCTGGAGGGCTCGCTGAAGGTTGACCAGGCTGCCCTGAACGGCGAATCCGAGGAGGCCCCGAAGGTGGAGCTTGAGAAGGGGGGCGAGTACAACACCAAGGACCTGTTGAACAAGTACTACATCTACCGCGGCACGGTCATCTGCAGCGGCGAGGCCTACCAGGAAGTGAAGGTCGTCGGCGACAAGACCGAATTCGGCCAGGCGGCCCTGGCCGCGCAAGAAGAGACCCGCGAGACTCCCTTGCAGGTCAAGTTGGGCAAGCTCGCCAACCAGATTTCCATGTTCGGCTACATCGGCGCGGCGGCGATTGTCGCTATCATCCTTATGGTTACCATCTTCACTGGCAAGACGCCAGATGGTTGGTCAGGCTGGCTGCGCCTGCTTGTCGATGCGGTGACGGTTGCGGTGACAATTATCGTCTGCGCTGTGCCCGAGGGGCTGCCGATGCTGAGTTCCATCCTGCAGGCTCTGCAGAGTCTTAAGATGGTGAAGGACAACGTCTTGGTGCGGAAAATCAACGGACTTGAGACAGCGGGCAGCCTAAGCATCCTCTTCAGCGACAAGACAGGCACCATCACCGAGGGGCGCCTCTCCGTTGTGGAGATGGCAACAGGCGGTCAAGACACCTTCGACAATCTCTCCAAGATTACCGATTCCCTGCGGAACGACATCCTCATTGGCGTTGGTGTGAACAACAGCTCCATCGCGAGCGAGGACGGAGTGCTTGGAGGAAATGGAACCGACCGCGCCCTGATGTCCTTCCTGGTTTCCAACGGCCTGGCGAAGTCCATCAACAAGGAGGAGGTTGTCACCTTCAACGCCTTCGACTCCAACAAGAAATGCTCCAGCATCGTGGTCAACCACGGGGGCTCCACACGGATATATATCAAAGGTGCGCCTGAGCGCATCATCGATCGCTGCAAGAAGTATGTTGATTTGGAGGGCCAGGAGCAGCCGCTGGAGGACACCGCCCGCATCAACGCCTACCTGAACGAACAGGCGGGACGTTCCATGCGACTGCTGGCTGTTGCGAAGGCTGACGGCGACAAGGACGACGTGCCGCTGACGCTGGTCTGCATCATCAGCATCCGCGACAATGTCCGCAAGGAGGTCAAGGACGCAGTCCGCGAAATCCAGAACGCTGGCATTCAGGTAGTCATGGTGACGGGTGACCGCAAGGAGACGGCCGTGGCCATCGCGAAGGAGGCGGGGCTGCTGACATCAGAAAACGACGTGGCGCTCACCTCGTTCGAGCTGGCCGAGAAGAGCGATGACGAGCTGAAGGAGCTTCTGCCGCGTCTCCGTGTTGTCTCCAGGGCTCTTCCGCTTGACAAGAGTCGCCTGGTGAAGAATGCCCAGGAACTGAACCTGGTCGTCGGCATGACGGGCGACGGCGTGAATGACTCGCCTGCTCTGCGCAAGGCGGACGTTGGCTTTGCCATGGGCAGCGGAACAGAGGTTGCGAAGGAAGCAGGTGAAATCACGATTCTGGATGACAACCTCTCCTCCATCGAAAAGGCCATCCTATACGGGCGCTCCATGTTCAAGAGCATTCGCAAGTTCCTGGTGTTCCAGTTGACGGTGAACGTGGCGGCGGTGCTGACCTGCGCCATCGGTCCGATGTTCGGACAGAATGTTGTGATGACGGTCATCCAGCTCTTGCTCATCAACCTGGCGATGGATACGTTGGCGGCGATAGCGTTCGGCAGCGAGCCGCCGCTGAAGGAGTACATGAAAGAGAAGCCGATACCACGGTCTGAGAGCATCGTGTCTGCGGGCATGTTGACGGAGATCATCGTCAGTGCGCTTTATATCACTGGCATCTGTTTGTCGATCTTGTTCGTGCCTAAGGTTCAGGAGTTCATTGGCGCGGCAGGAAACGAGGTTTACTTGAAGTCGGCGTTGTTTGCCACCTTTATGATGGCCATCACCTGCAACGGTTTCAACGCGCGGACGGCGCATCTGAACCCATTCGAGGGCATCGGGCGCAACATCACCTTCTTGGTTGTGATGGGCGTCATCTTCCTGCTCCAGTTTGTGTTTGTCGAATTTGGGGGGAAGGCGCTGGCGGTGACTCCGCTTTCGGCGGCCACCTGGGGCAAGTGCTTGTTGCTGGCCTTCCTGGTCATTCCAATCGACATCATCCGTAAGCTTATCATACGATAGTGCCTATAACAATAGAGGTAATTGCAAAACTATCATCGGAATG